>NZ_JBSFUB010000107.1:0-23200 GCF_053591575.1 Streptomyces altiplanensis
AGGCGCCCAGGACGAGGACGCCGGCCGCGGCGGGGACCAGCACCTGGGTGGAGCCCCAGCCGTGCTCCGGTCCGGAGATGATCGCGTACACGACGCCCCGCCCGTGACCGGCCCGCCGCTCCCGCGCGGGCGGGCCGGTTCAGCACTTCGGCAGGGCTGTCGGGGCTCAGCGTGTCCACCGTCGCGGGCCCGGCGGGGGCGGGCGCGGACGCGCCGCCGAGCCGGGTGCCCAGCAGGGCGGCGGGCGGCGTAGCGGTGGATGTCGGGCGCGCAGCGGTCGTGGGGCCCGGCGAAGACCTCCGGCTGCTCCAGCGACTGGGCGACAGCCTCGGCTCCTGGGAGACGGCGGCGCGCGGGTCACCCCTTGTTCCCCGGCGGGGCCGGAAAGGTTCACCGGAGGTGCGGCGCGGCTTCGGGCGGAGGCGGGTGACTGACGGCCCGTCGGCCTGCCGGCCGCCATGCTCCGGCCGCGGCGAGAGCCCTCGTTGCCGCCCTCAGATGCAGGGGCCCCGTCCCGGTGAAGTAGGTTCAGCAGACTTGGGATTGTCAGAGTGAAATCGGGGTTGGTGCGCAAGTGCTGGTGGCGGACAGATACCGGCTGGACACACCCATCGGGCGGGGCGGGATGGGCGAGGTCTGGCGGGCCACGGACGAGGTGCTGGGCCGGCCGGTCGCCGTCAAGCTGCTGCTTGGCAACGGGGCCGACGCGTCGGCCGCGGCCCGGTTCCGCCTGGAGGCCCAGACCGCCGCCCGGTTGAGCCATCCGCACCTGGTGGCGGTGTTCGACTTCGGGGCGTGGGAGGACCAGTTCTATCTCGTCATGGAACTCGTCGAGGGGACGAGCCTGGCGCAGACGCTGACCACCGAGGGCGCGCTGCGGGCCGACCGGGTCGCCTCGATCGCCGCCCAGGCGGCAGCCGGGCTGGCCGTGGCACACCGTCAGGGGGTCGTGCACCGGGACATCAAGCCCGGCAACCTGATGACGAGCTTCGACGGTACGGTCAAGATCGCCGACTTCGGCATCGCCCAGTTCGTCGACGACCCCGCCACCGCGCTCACCACCGCCGGCCAGATCGTGGGCACCAGCCTCTACCTGGCGCCGGAGCGCGCGCTGGGCCGGCCCGCGGGCCCGGCCTCCGACATGTACTCCCTCGGCTGCGTCCTCTACCAACTGCTGGCGGGCCGTCCGCCGTTCCAGGCCGACACCGCGACCGGCACGCTGTACCAGCACGTCGACGCCGCTCCCGTACCGCCGCGTGAGCTCGGCATCGACGTCCCCGCCCCCTTCGAGGCGTACTTGCTGGGTCTGCTCGCCAAGCAGCCCGAGGACCGGCCCACGGCCGAGCAGGTGGCCGACTGGTTCCGTCAGGACACCTGGCGGGGGCACCCCCAGCCGCTCCCCGCGCCGCAGCCGCAGCGGCAGCCGGCGCCGCTGCCGGCGGACCAGCCCGTCCCCGGGGCCACGAACACGTACGCCCTGCCGCCGACGGGCACGCCGCGGCCGGCGTCCCGGCGCCGCGCGGCGCCCGTCCAGCGGCCCAGTACGCGGGTGTTCGTACGGCGCAGACCCCGGGTCGCGAGTGCGATCGCCGGTGCCATCGCCTTCCTCGTGGCGGTACTCGTCGGAATGGCCTGGATGTCGCCCGACACCGGCTCCGCCGAAACCCCGGAGCCCGGCCCCGACATCACCGCGGAGTCCTCGCAGGACTGAGGTGCGGCGGGCGCGGTGAGGTCCCGTGAGGCCCAGTGAGGAAGCTTATATTTTCGGTCATATGCGGCCATGTACGGATCTGTACACCGCTCCGCGACAGCGGTGGGGAAAAATAAAAAAACTGACAGGAATGAGTGCTTCGGTCGCGGGCAGGAGCGCCCCTTGAAGGGTCTGCACGATGACTGGGAGGGCGAGGACATGACGACGATGCCTGTGGGAGCTACCGACGTGATGACGACGGACACGGTGACGCCGCAGCCGCAGGCGGAGTTGATCGGTGACCTGCCCTGGATCGAGGACGCGGGCAAGATCGCCCCGAAGGACGCCCGGGCCCTGTCGCAGCTGTTCTTCGACCAGCTTCAGGTCCTCGAAGAGGGCACGCACGAGTACCAGTACGCCCGCAACACCCTCATCGAGATGAACCTGTCCCTGGTCCGGTTCGCCGCCGGCCGCTTCCGCAACCGCGGCGGCGGCGACATGGAGGACATCGTCCAGGTCGGCACCATCGGCCTCATCAAGGCCATCGACCGGTTCGACCTCTCCCGCGAAGTGGGATTCGCCACCTTCGCCGTGCCGTACATCGTCGGCGAGATCAAGCGGTTCTTCCGCGACACCAGCTGGGCCGTCCACGTCCCCCGGCGGCTCCAGGAGCTGCGCGTCGACCTGGCCAAGGCCAAGGAGGAACTCTCCCTGCGCCTGGACCGCGACCCGACGGTGCAGGAGCTCGCCGAGCACCTGTCCCTCTCCGAGGACGAGATCATCGAGGGTCTCGTCGCCTCCAACGGCTACACCGCCGGCTCCCTCGACGCTCCCGGTGACGGCGGTGAGGGGGCCGACGCGAACGGCCGGACGTTCGCCGACCGGCTGGGCGAGCCGGACCCGGCGATGGAGAGCGTGGAGGACCTGCACACGCTGGCGCCGCTCCTGGAGGAGCTCGACGACCGCGACCGCCGCATCCTCGAAATGCGTTTCGGCCAGGAGATGACCCAGTCGCAGATCGGCGAGGAGCTCGGCGTCTCCCAGATGCAGGTCTCCCGGCTCCTGTCGCGCGTGCTGAAGCGGCTGCGCACCAAGATGCTGGTCGAGGACTGAGCGGAGAACGACGGTGAACCGTCCCCGGCCACCGGTGCCGGAGTACAGGCCGGTACCGGAGCACCGGCCTGTACTGACAGCACCGCCCCCGGGGTGGCACAGTGGAACGATGCCTCCCAGCCATCCGTCGCGCCCGCAAGACCTGGCGCACACCGCTTCCGACGTGACGGATCTGCTCGCGGTTCTCTGGGGAAGGGCGCAGCTGAGGGCTCCCGCCGGACCGATCTCGCCCTCGCAGCTTCGCGCGCTGCAGGCGATCGAGCGTCTGGAGGGCGGCAACCTGCGGACGCTGGGCGAGGCGCTGGGGTCCAGTCCTCCCGCCACGAGCCGGCTGTGCGACCGCCTGGAGGCGGCCGGCCTGGTGGAGCGGCGGCTCAGTCCGGCCAGCCGCCGCGAAGTGCAGTTGTACCTGAGCAGGCCGGGACGGGCGCTGCTGGGTGAGGTGCGCGAGTGCCAGGTGCGGGAACTCCGCCCCGTACTCGAGATGATGCCGCCCGAAGCCCTGGCGCAGCTGGCCACCGGCCTCGCCGCGTTCGGGGACGCCGCCGCCTCGGTGATCGACGGCGGCGCCGCGGACTGCGCCCGTATGCGCGTGGTGCGCCCCGCCTGACAACCGGACGGAGACCCGGGTGTCCGAGCGCATCCCACACAGCAATTGTTGTCAAAAGACAACTAATCGTTCTACCCTCTTCGCGGACGCACCGGACACACCGGGCGGCCCTGCGGACCAGGTCGGCCGCGGTGAGAGGAGGAGCCCTGACATGGGGACCGTCTCCGATCCCGCCCACACCGCGCTGTGGAACTGGGAACAGCCGACCGTGCTGCTCATCGAGGACGACCCCGGCGACGCGCTGCTCGTCGAGGAGCTGGTGGCCGACGGCGGCGTCTCCATAGAACTCCGCTGGGCCAGGTCGCTGGCGGACGCCCTCGACCAGCTGTCCTTGGAGATGCCGCACTGCATCCTGCTCGACCTCCATCTGCCGGACGCCCAGGGCCTGGAGGCCCTGCGGGAGGTCCTGGGGCACGCGGACGGCTCCGCGGTGGTGGTCCTGACCGGACTCGCCGAGGAGCAGTCCGGCCTGGCGGCGGTCGCGGCGGGCGCCCAGGACTACCTCATCAAGGGGCGGCTGGAAGCGGACCTGTTCGTACGCGCCATCCGTTACGCGATCCAGCGCAAGCAGACCGAGCAGGCGGCCTCCGCCCTCCAGACCGGCCAGCTGCGCGCCCAGGAGAACGCCCGTCTCGAACGCGGCCTGCTGCCCACCCCCCTCCTGCTCGACAAGAGCGTCGAGGTCTGCGCCCGCTACCAGCCCGGCCGCGCCCAGGCCCTCCTGGGCGGAGACTTCTACGACGTCGTGCAGACCCCCGACGGCACGACACACGCGGTGGTGGGCGACGTGTCGGGCCACGGCCCCGACGAAGCCGCCCTGGGCGTGTGCCTGCGCGTGGCCTGGCGGTCGTTCGTACTGGCCGGGGCCCGCGGCGAGGAACTGCTGGGCCTGCTGGAGCGGATGCTCGTCGCGGAACGCTCCGGACCGGAGATCTTCGCCACCCTCACCTGCCTGAGCCACACCGCCGGGGAAAGCCACGTGAACGTGTTGCGGGCCGGTCACCCCGGCCTGCTGATGCGCTCGCCGGACGGCGGCGTACACCTGGAGGAAGTCCCGGGAGGTCCGGTGCTCGGGCTGCTGCCCGGTATGGCCAGGTGGCCGGTCACCCCCCTGCCGGTGGCCGTCGGCGAGGCCATGGTGCTGTTCACCGACGGACTGATCGAAGGGCGCATCGGGCAGGGCACGGAGCGCCTGGGCGAGCAGGGGCTCCTCGACATCGCCCGCCGCCACGCGCACCGGCCCGCCGACGCCTTCGTCGACTCCCTCATCCACACCGCGCAGTCGCTCGCGGCGGACAGCGGCGGGCTGGCCGACGACGTCGCCGTACTTCACCTGGAATGGAAGAGCACCACGTGACACCCGTACAGCACCAGCACCCGGCCGCCGGCTCCGAGTCGTCCCGGCGCCTGACCGTGCGGGGCTGGTTCCTGCTCGCCCTGGCCGTCATGGGCACCCTGACCGTCGTCGCGGCCGGGGTGGGAGCGGCCGTGCTGTCGCGCACCGCCGAGGCCACGGACCACCTGGTCGACCACATCGCCCCGGCCGGCACCGAGGCCTTCCAGTTCCAGGCCGCCCTGCTGGACCAGGAGACCGGTGTACGGGGCTACCTCCTGACCGGCGACAAGGAGCTGCTGGAGCCCTACCGTCGCGGGATCACCGCCGAGACCCGCGCGCGCGAACGGCTGGTGGAGCTGACCCGCCACTCGCCCCGCCAGGCCGCCGACCTCCGCGCGATCGACCGGGCGGTACGCACCTGGCGCGAGGACTTCGCCGCCCCGGCCATCGCCGGCGAGCGGGAGACCGGCGACGACGCCGCCTCCTCCGTGGCCGAGGGCAAGCAGACCTTCGACGCCGTACGCGAACGGCTCGACACCCAGCAGGCCCGGCTGGAGCAGGACCGCGACCGGGCGCGCGCGGCCCTCGGCGAGGCGCGTTCCGACCGGGACCGCGCGCTCTACGCCGTCCTGGCCGCGTTCCTGCTGACCGGCGTGGCGCTGGCGGTCCTCCTGCACTTCACCGTCGCCCGCCCGCTCGCGGCGGTGCGCGCCGCCGCCCGGCGCGTCGCGGGCGGGGACTTCGACCACCACATCCCCGCCCGGGGCCCCGCCGACCTCCAGTCGGTCGCCCGGGCGGTGGAGGCGATGCGCCTGCGCGTGGTCACCGAACTCACCACCTCCAAGACCAGCGAGGCCGCGCTGTCCCGGCAGGCGGCGGACCTCGACGCCCACGCCGTCGAACTGCGCCGGTCCAACGAGGAGCTGGAGCAGTTCGCGTACGTCGCCTCGCACGACCTCCAGGAACCGCTGCGGAAGGTCGCCTCCTTCTGCCAGCTGCTGGAGAAGCGCTACGGCGACCAGCTCGACGAGCGCGGCACCCAGTACATCGCCTTCGCGGTCGACGGCGCCAAGCGCATGCAGATCCTCATCAACGACCTGCTCACCTTCTCCCGCGTGGGCCGCCTCAACGACGCCCAGGAGACCGTGGCACTGGACACGATCGTCGACCGGTCCGTACGCAACCTGGCCGCCGCCATCGAGGAGAGCGACGCGCGCGTCGACCGGCCGCAGGAGCTGCCGCAGGTGACGGGGGACCCGACCCTGCTCACCATGCTGTGGCAGAACCTGATCGGAAACGCGATCAAGTTCCGCTCCCCGGAGCGCACGCCGCACGTCGAGGTCACCGTCGACCGCGGAGAGGAGCCGGGGTTCTGGCAGTTCACGGTGACCGACAACGGCATCGGCATCCCCGCCGAATTCGCCGACAAGGTCTTCGTCATCTTCCAGCGCCTGCACTCCCGCGACACCTACGCGGGCACCGGAATAGGCTTGTCCCTGTGCAAGAAGATCGTCGAGCACAGCGGCGGGCGCATCTGGATCGACACCACGCGCGCCGAAGGCACCCGCCTGGTCTTCACGCTCCCCGACGCCGCGCCGCAGACGGCTTCGGAGCCGTCCGCCGAAGGGCCCCAGGAGGCCCACGCCATCACTGGAAGAGGCCCCGCATGACCACCCCGCAGCCCGAGCCGGTAGAAGTGCTCCTCGTCGAGGACGACGCGGGCGACGAGCTCATGACCCGCGAGGCGTTCGAGGACAACAAGATCGGCAACACCCTCCACGTCGTGCGGGACGGACTGGAGGCCCTCGACTTCCTCTACCGGCGCGGGGAGTACGCCGACGCGCCGCGGCCCGACCTCATCCTCCTCGACCTGAACCTGCCGAAGTACGACGGCCGCCAGGTGCTGGAGCAGATCAAGTCCGATCCGGACCTCAGCCTCATCCCCGTCGTCGTCCTCACCACCTCCTCGGCCGAGGAGGACATCCTGCGCAGCTACAAGCTCCACGCCAACGCCTACGTGACGAAGCCCGTCGACCTCGACCAGTTCATTCTGGCCATTCGTCAGATCGACGACTTCTTCGTCACCGTGGTGAAGCTGCCCCGCCGCTGACGCCCGCCCCCGGGCCTACGGCCCGGGTATGGCGCCGACCGCCGCCTCCTGGCTGTCGCGGATGATGAAGGCGGTGTCCAGTCCCAGGACCCGCAGCAGACGCATCACCAGCGCCGAGGGCGCGGCGATGCGCAGGCGGTTCCCGAGCCGGGGACGCGCCCGCAGCAACGCGTTGATCATCGCGGTGTCGGCGAACTGCACGGCCGACAGATCCAGTACGACCGGTGCCTCCCCCTGGCGCCCGGCGCCGTCCAGCGCCAGGCGCAGGGGTTCGACGGAATCCAGGTCCACTTCGCCGCGCAGAGCGAGAATGTGAGCGCGTTCGGATCGATGGCTGACAAGGAGCATGCGCTGATCGGTGCTACAAGTGTGCACAACTGGCCCCTCAGATGTGGCAGCGGAACCGGCTGGTGCCGGCGCGGCTGCCCCGATGGTGCGGCAGAATCACCCTAGGGCGAACAGTTGCTGCTTAGCAACACTCCCTACTTGTCAACAGTTCGCGTCCACTCCCAGTACCCCACTTCTGACAAAAGAGGCCAACCGACCGTGACGTCTTTCCTGGCCGTGGAGCGTGCCGTCCGCACCGCCGCACCGCACGCCCTCCTCGATACGGCACGTGCCGCACTGGTCGAGCACTACGAAGCCGTCGCCGTCGACCTGCTGATGGCCGACTACAGCCTCACGGTCCTCCAGCCCGTCACCGCCCTGCCCCACACCGCGCGGGCCCTCCCCGTCCACTCCAGCCCCGAAGGCCGCGCCTTCGGCAGCCAGGAGGCGTACGGGCAGTACGTCGCCGGGGACGGCACGGTGGCCCTGCACCTCCCGGTGACCGTGCGCGGGGACCGCCTCGGCATCCTGACCGTGAGACTTTCCAGACAGAGATGCACGCCCGAGGCCATCGAAGAACTCACCGAGATCGCCGAACTCCTCGGCCACGAAATCATCGTCGCCGAGCGCGACACCGATCTGTACCTCCAGGCCCGCCGCGTCAGCCGTCTCACCCTGGCCGCCGAAATGCAGTGGCAGCTCCTGCCCGGCCGCGCCTGCGCCCGCCAGGAGTACGCCGTCGGAGCCCAGCTGGAGCCGGCGTACGCCATCCACGGCGACAACTTCGACTGGGCCACCACCGCGGAGACCCTCACCCTCACCGTCACCAACGGAATGGGCGAGGGAATCGAGGCGTCCCTCCTCACCAACCTCGCCGTCAACGCGCTGCGCAACGCCCGCCGCGCCGGCATCGGCATCGCCGACCAGGCCGCGCTCGCCGACCAGGCGATCTATGGCCAGCACCGCGGAGCGGCGTACGTCTCGACCCTCATCCTCTCCTTCGAACTGGCCACCGGCCGGGCACAGGTGGTCGACGCCGGGTCCCCCCAGCTGTGGCGCCAGCGCGACAAGACCGTCGAACGCGTGCCCTTCGAGGCGCAGCTCCCGCTCGGCATGTTCGACGAGACGGCGTACGTCGCCCAGGACTTCCACGCACTCCCCGGCGACCGGCTGGTCTTCGTCAGCGACGGCGTGTACGACGCCGTGACCCGCGCCGGAGAGGCGTACGGCGAACGGGCCCTGGCACGGGCCATCCAGGCGGCGAGCCTCCTGCCCGCCGCGGCCGTCCCCCGCGCGGTCCTGCGCGAACTGGCGTCGACCCGCGACACCGACGTGGACACCGCCGACGACGCCCTCGTCGTGTGTCTGGACTGGTTCGGCCGGAACGAGGGCTGAAGTTAACACGCTGTAAAACCGGGCAGAAGCCCCAAGGTCACCGGATATTGATTTCCTGCCACCGAGGGTGAATGACATGAACCACCCGCATGCCGTCAGTGACCACAGGGACCACAGGGACCACAGGGTCCGCCTCGCCCACCGGACGGTCCGCCCCACCACGGCGGGCGAGGCGCGCGACGCCACGCGCGCGTTCCTGTCCGGTCTGTCCCAGGTACCCGGTCCGGAGACCACCGACAACGTGGTGCTGGTGGTCTCCGAGCTGGTCACGAACGCGCTGCGGCACGCGGGCGGCATCACCAAACTGCGCCTGGCCGCGGGCCGGACCACGGTGCAGGTGACCGTGCAGGACCCGAGCCCGGCACGCCCCCGCCCCCGCTACCCCGACATCACGGGATACGAGGGCGGCTACGGCCTCACCCTGGTCAACTTCCTGGCCCGCTTCGTCACGGTCACCCCGACCTCCGAGGGCGGCAAGAAGATCTGCGCGGCGATCAGCCTCTAGCGGGCCGAAGCCACCACCGCCGCGACGAAGGCGGCGAACGCGGCGGGGGTGACGGTGAAGGCGGGGCCTTCGGGGTTCTTGGAGTCCCGGACGGCGACGTGAGCGGCGAGACCGGCGACCTCGACGCAGTCGCCGCCACTGCTGCCGCTGTAGCTGGACTTACGCCACTGGGCGACACCTAGCGGGGCGCACTCGACGCAGTCGCCGCCGGTGTTACCGCTGTAACTGGACTTACGCCACCGCGCGCCCGTCAGGTCCTGACTGGTCCCCATAACGTTCCTCCATCGCGCCGGTGATCAGTGCCGCCGAATGCTCCACAGAAAGTGCAGCGGCCTGCAAGTGAGCGTAACGGAGCGACGCCTCCCTGACCGCCTCGGAGTTGGCAGTCATGTGACCAGAGACCAAGTCCTCGGTGTACACGATGTCGGGGTCGTCGTCGAAACGAAGAAGGTTGAACGAACCGATCAGACTTGCGTGTTCACCGGCCTCGAAGGGCAGAACTTGAATCTGCACCCACCGCTGGTCCTGGAGGGCCAACAGGTGGGCAAGTTGGTTGCGCATGACCTTGCGGCCGCCGATCGGTCGATACACAGCGGCCTCGTCCAGCATCACCCAAATCATGGGTGGTCTCACCCGTTGCAGGACACGCTGTCGCTCCATCCTCGCCGCGACCAGCTCATCCAAGTTGCCTGGCATCCCCGTCGCAAGGACCGCTCGTGCGTACTCCTCCGTCTGCAACAGCCCGTAGACCACCTGCGCCTGATAGGTCGAGATGTACGCCGCCCGCGCCTCCATCTCCGCGTACGGCTGGAACCACGACGGCAGTTGGCTCCGCAGCACCAGACCGACCAGCCGGCTCAGTGTCCCCTCCGTCCCCAGCGCCGCGTCCGCGCGTTCCGAGAACGCGCGCGTGGGCACCTTGCGGGCCGTCTCGATCTGGCCGACCAGGGACGCCGTGCAGAAGATGATCGAGCCGAGCTGCTTCTGGTTGAGCCCCGCCGCCTCCCGCAGACGGCGCAGTTCGGCGCCGTAGTAGTCGAGCGCGGAGGCGTGGGGATCGAGGTCGCGGATGTTGGCCATACGGGTTCTCCCTGGCTCAAGATCAAGCTCACAGAACGTAATGTTTTCTTCTACCCGTAGCCGAGCGTAGCCAGGAGGCCACATTCTGGTGACGTGAATCACGTAACTGGTGAACAGAGCAGGGAAGTTGAGCCTTCATGCTACGGGGCGAACTTCACCGTGGGTGAGCACTCGGCGCGGCATCTGCGGCGCATCCTGCGGTCGTACCTCACGAACTGGGCACTCGCCGAGGTCTCCGACGCGGCGGAGCTGGCGCTCACGGAGCTGGTGGCGAACGTCGTGCGCCATGTGCCCGGAAGACACTGCTCGGTGCTGATCCTCCGCGCGGAGGACGGCGTACGCGTGGAGGTGGCGGACACGTGCCCACGGCTTCCGAAGGCGAGGAGCGCCGGGCCGCTGGACGACGGCGGGCGGGGGCTGGCACTCGTGGAGGCCGTCAGCGACCGGTGGGGGGTGTCTCCGGTACTGGGCAGGGGCGGCAAGACGGTGTGGTTCGAGTGTGTCGCTAAAACCTGATGCGGGCGGCGATCGGCAGGTGGTCGCTGCCCGTGGCGGGCAGCGACCACACCCGGGTGACGGTTGCCTTCCGGGTCATGATCTGGTCGATCCGCGCCACGGGGAACCGGGCGGGCCAGCTGAAGGCGAAGCCCCGGTCCGCCGTGTCCATCCGCCGGACGACCGGGTCCAGCCCCCGGTCGTCCACCGTGCTGTTGAGGTCGCCCAGCAGGACCACCCGGTCCAGGGGCTCGGCGGCGACGGCGGCGCCCAGCAGAGCAGCGCTCTCGTCCCGCCACCCGGTGCCGAACCCGGTCGGCCCGAGGCGTACGGACGGCAGGTGGGCGACGTACACGGCGACCGGCCCGCCCTCCGGCATGCGCACCTCGGTCCGCAGGCCGCGGTTCCAGTCCGCCCCGACGCCGTCCGGCCCGATGTCCACAGGCCGCGTTCCCGCCAGCGGGTACTTCGACCAGATCCCGACCGTCCCCACCACCCCGTGGTGGGGATACTCCGGCGCCAGCGCCGCCGCGTAGGCGGGCAGCGCGCCGGGGGTCAGCTCTTCGAGGGCGATGAGGCCGGAGCGCGTCTTCAACAGGGCCCGCGCGGTGCCTGCCGGGTCGGCGTTCTCGTCGCTGACGTTGTGCTGGACCGCGACGACGTCGTACGCCGCCGGAGCCTCCGCCGGCAGCAGCAGTCCGCCGAAACCGCCGAGCCAGGCGGCGACGGGCAGCAGCAGTGCCAGGAGGGCGAGGCGGGAACGGCGCAGCAGCGACAGGACCAGCAGCACGGGGACCGTCAGGCCGAGCCAGGGCAGGAACGTCTCCAGGAAGCTGCCGAAACGGCCGCCCCTGTTGGGCACGGCGGCATGGAGAACCAGGAGGCCGGCGACCGCCACGGCGAGCGTGGCCAGAACACGCCCCCGCCCGCTCCACCGGTTTTCGCCGCGCTCCTGGCTCATCGCCCCGACCGTAGGGCCGCGCCGCTCACCACGGCAACTGCCGGAGAGTGACGGGCGAAATGCCGGGAAGGCGGATTGAACGACGTACCCCAGCACCCAGGAGGCGGACGGAATGACCCGGAGCACTGCCGGCACGACCGATGTGGTGGAGCTGATCCTCAAGGACCACCGGCGGATGGAGGACCTCTTCCACGCGATGCGGAGTGTGGAGGCGGACCGGGCCGCCGCGCTCAGCGAGTTCGCGGACCTGCTGATCGCGCACGGCGAGGCCGAGGAGGCCGAGGTCTATCCGGCGTTGCGGCGCTACAAGAAGGTCGACGACGAGGAGGTCGAGCACGGCGAGGAGGAACACACCGAGGGCAACAAGGCCCTGGCGGCGCTGCTGGAGGTGTCGGAGGTGGGTTCGGACGAGTGGGACGAGAAGCTGGAGGAGCTCTCGCAGGCCATCTCCCACCACACGGACGAGGAAGAACGCACGCTCCTCAACCACGCCAGGGAACTCGTGAAGGACGAGCGACGGGCGGAGCTCGGCGCGGCGTTCGTCCGCGAGCGGGACCGGCTGATCAAGGAGAACTGCGGAAGCCTGGAGAACGTACGCAAGGTCATCGCGAACTCGGAGTGACCCTGAAGCGTCAGCCGGCCAGCAGCCACCGCCGCCCTCTCCTCCGCCGTCGCGTCGCACGAGGGCGGCGGTGGGCAAGACGCTGAGCCAGTACGCCGCCTGAGCGCACGCCAGGTCTCTCCTTGCCCCGCGTCACCTGTCGCGGTGCCGGGAGGGGACGCGCCGGGGCGTTCCCCGCAGGGCGTCGAACGCAACCACCCCGAAACGGACCCCCGTGCCCGAGCGTTCGGCGCCCGAGGAGACGCCCCGGCACGGCACCGACCCCGAAGCCCCCGCACCGCACTCGCTACGCGTCGCGCACCGCACCCCGCCAAGCCGACTCCCGCAGCAGCCGCAGCCCGTTCAGCCCCACCAGCACGGTCGACCCCTCGTGCCCCGCGACCCCCAACGGCAGCGGCAGGTGCCCCACCAGGTCCCAGATCACCAGCGCCCCGATGCACACCGAAGCGATGACGAGGTTCTGCACCACCAGCCGGCGCGCGCGCCGCGACAGCGCGACGACAGCGGGAACCGTCGCCAGCTCGTCGCGCACCACCACCGCGTCGGCCGTCTCCAGCGCCAGATCCGACCCGGCCCGCCCCATCGCGACCCCGGTGTGCGCAGCGGCCAGGGCCGGCGCGTCATTGACCCCGTCACCGACGACCAGCACCTTCTCGCCCGCCGACTCCCACTCCCGTACGGCGGCGGCCTTGTCCTGCGGCAACAGCCCGGCCCGTACCCGCGTGATGCCGACCTCACCGGCGAGCTTGCCGGCGGCGCGTTCGTTGTCGCCGGTCAGCAGCACCGGCTCCGACCCGGTCAGCCGCCCGAGCGCGGCAACCGCATCGCCCGCACCGGCGCGCACCCGGTCCTCCACCGCGAGCACCCCGACCGGCACCCCCTCGACCAGCACCACCACGGCCGTGTGCCCCGCCCCCTCCACCTCGGCCACGATCACCCCAGCTCCACCACGCACCGCACCCGCACCACGCACCACATCCGCGCCCGCACCCGCGTCCGCGTCCGCGTCCGCGCCCGCACCCACGCTCGCGTCCGCACCCCCCAGCAGCGCCGCCGGGCTCCCCACCCGGACCTCCCGGCCACCGACGACCGCCCGCACCCCGCGCCCCGGCGCCGAGGAGAAGTCCTCGGCCGGATCGAGGCGCAGGCCGCGCTCCACCGCCAGGGAGACCACCGCCCGCGCGAGGGGATGCTCGCTGGGGTACTCGGCGGAGGCCGCCAGCGCCAGCACCTCGTCCTCCCCCCACGCGCCGGCAGCCACCGGCACCCGCACCCCGGCGACCCGCGGCGAGCCCTCCGTCAGCGTGCCGGTCTTGTCCAGCGCCACCCGCGTGACCTCGCCCAACCGCTCCATCACCACAGCGGACTTGACCAGCACCCCGTGCCGCCCGGCGTTGGCGATGGCGGACAGCAGCGGCGGCATGGTCGCCAGCACCACCGCGCACGGTGAGGCGACGATCATGAACGTCATGGCCCGCAGCAGCGTCCCCTCGAAGTCCGCCCCGAATGCCAGCGGCACCCCGAACAGCGCCAGCGTGGCGACGACGACACCCACCGAGTAACGCTGCTCGACCTTCTCGATGAACAGCTGCGTCGGCGCCTTGGTCCCGCTCGCCTCCTCGACCATCTCCACGATGCGGGCGATGACCGACGCGGAGGCGTCCTTGTCCACCCGTACCCGCAGCGCCCCGGTGCCGTTGAGGGTGCCCGCGAAGACCTCGTCGCCCGCCTGCTTGGTCACCGGCAGCGGCTCCCCGGTGATGGTCGCCTGGTCCACCTCACCGGCGCCGGCGACGACCGTACCGTCGGCGGGCAGCCGCTCACCCGGCCGTACGAGCACCAGGTCGCCGACCCGCAACTCCCCGAGCCCCACCACCTCTTCCCCCGCGTCCTCCCCCGCGTCAGCGCCCTTCAGCCGTACGGCCGTGGCCGGGGCCAGGTCCAGCAGCCCCCGCACCGAGTCGGCCGTACGACGGGTGGCCAGCGCCTCCAGCGCCCCCGACACCGCGAAGATGACGATGAGCAGCCCCCCGTCGAGGAACTGCCCGATCGCCGCCGCCCCGATCGCGGCGACCACCATCAGCAGGTCGACGTCGAGGCTCCGCTCCTTGAGCGCCAGCAGCCCCGCCCACCCCGGCTCCCAGCCGCCGGACACGTAACAGAGCGCGTAGAGCGGCCCCCAGACCCACGCCGGGGCGCCGGCCAGGTCGAGCGGGAAGGCCAGCAGGAAGGCGACGGCGGACAGCGCCGCCCACCGCACCTCCGGCAGCGCCAGCAGTCCCGTACGGCGCGAGGGGACCGGCGGGGCGGCGAGCAGCCGGGCGGCGGGACGGTCGCCGGCGGCCCGGCCGTCGAGTACGGGGGAAACCATCGAAGGGCCCCTCTCACAGAGGTCTCACAGAGGATCGGACCGAGCGCACGGGCACGGGCGGACCTCCCCACCATAACGGAACACATGAAGAGCTCTTCACTCGTTGTTCCGTATGCCCCGATACGATGGGCCCATGGGACACGGAGTCGACGCACGCGCCACACCCACGGGCCACCTGGACGCGGACGCCGCCGCCACCATCGCCGCCACGCTCCAGGCCCTGGCCACCCCGTCCCGGCTGATGATCCTGACCCGGCTGCGCCAGAGCCCGTGCGGCGTGACGGAGCTCGCCGAAGCGGTCGGGATGGAGCAGTCCGCGGTCTCCCACCAGCTCCGGCTGCTGCGTGCGCTGAGCCTGGTCACCGGAGCCCGGCAGGGCCGCCGGATCGTCTACAGCCTGTACGACAGCCACGTCGCCCAGCTCCTCGACGAGGCCGTCTACCACATCGAGCACCTGCGCATCGGCGCCCGCGACACCCCCGCGCCGACGCAGCCGTAACCACGCCCCGTCCCGTACGCACGCGAAGAAGGCCGGCACGCACACCGAATGGCGTACGTGCCGGCCTTCACAGCCCTGCGGCCCCACGCAGGAGCGCGAGGGACGCGAGGAGCGCAGAAGCGCAGGCGTTGCCTCAGCCGCCGAGCGGCAGGCCGCCGAGCGCCTGGGTGGCCTTCATGGCGCCTTCGGCACCTTCCAGCACCAGCTTCTTGGAATCGCCTTCATTGAGGTGCTGCACGGCCTCGGTCGCAGTCCGCGGGACGGATTCGACGAAAGCATCGCCCAGCTGGCCCGCGGCCATGGCCGGCGACGCCACTCCGGCAGCGATCATCGAAATGGCAATGGCCGAAGCGGCCTTCATGTACTTCATTCCAGTAATCCTTTTTTGTGCTGGCGTAAACCCGCGAACCACGAATCCCACGACACTCTGACGCTGCTGTTCCGTGCCACTTACACCTGGACTAACGAAGGCCCGGACGGAGAGAAACTGAAGCCCGGGGCGCTTCTTGTGATTCACCCGGATGCCGGGATTGAAGAGGTCCGGACACGGCGATGGAGCGGGCTCCGGAGAACCCGCCCCATCGGACACGCCGGTGACCGGCGGCTCAGACCCGCGCGGCCCCGCGACGGCGGACCATCAGCACTCCGCCACCGAGCAGCGCGGCACTGATCGCGGCGGCGGCTCCGATCTCACCGGCGCCCGTGTGGGCCAGTGCCGGGGCTCCGACGACCCGGGTCTCCTTCGCAGGGGCCTCGCCGGCCGGGGTCTCGGCCGCCGGGACCTCGTGCACGGCCGGCTGGGTCTTGGGAGGCCCGTCGACGGGCGGCTTGCCGGCGGGCGGCTTGCTCCCGGGAGTCTCCCCGCCGGGCTCCGCGTCGACCGGCGGCTTCGCGGTCGGCGGCTTCGCGGCCGGCGGCTTGCTCCCGGGGCCCTCCTCGCCGGGGTCCCCGCCGACGGGCGGCTTCCCGACCGGCGGCTTCCCGACGGGCGGCTTCCCGCCCGGCGCCTCGTCGCAGGGCGGCTCCTCGCCCGACCACCCGTAACCGGGGTCCCCGCCACCGAGGTGGCCGCCACCGGGGTGGCCGTCACCCCGGTCCTCGTGGCCCGAGTGGTCCGGGAAATCCGGGAAGTCCGGGAAGCCCCCGTCCGGGTACTCGTTGCCCGGGTGCCCCTTGCCCGGGTGCCCCTTGCCGGACGAATCGCTGCCGTGGTCCCGGTGGGACGGCGGCATGTCCTTCGCGCCGTTGGCGCAGTCGTTGCCGACCGCCGGGTTGAGGGCGCCGACGGCGTCGACGGTGTTGCCGCAGATGTTCATCGGCGTGTGGGCGGGGCTCTGGGCCGTGTTGCCGGCCCCGACGCCTGGCGCGTTGCCGGCCCCGCCGTGTGCCTGGACATCCGCGTGAGCGTAGCCCCCGGTCATGGCGAGGACCCCGGAGGCGGCCGCCGCAGCGAAAACGCTTCTGCTCAATACCTGTCGCACTTTGCCATTCCCTGTCTTTGATGCGTGCGAGTGAGCCGATTGCCCACGCGCGATGAGGGAAGTTCGATCGGCCGGACATGTCGTCCGGACTGAGAACCACTGGCTGACGCACTCGTTATCGACCGGTCAAGTCGCCGCGCACAGCCGTCGATATCCGTAACGATCGGGCTTCGCAGAAGAAACTCGGCAAAAGGGTCTGTTTCCTTGCCGTCATCCGAAGGCTCTGTCTTCCTCGGAGACCCGCTCCTGATGCGGGACCGGAGCCAGGTACCCGGCCGAATCCAGCGAGCGGTCGGTGAAGAAACGCAGCGCCAGGTCAGCGACCTCTTCGGCCTTTTCGAGTACGACCCAGTGATCGGCGTCCCGGATCATGGTGAAGCGGCTGCCCCGGATGGTCGCCGCGAAGGCGCGCTGGCGCTCCGGCGAGGTCACCGTGTCGTGCTCCCCGGTGAAGACCAGGGCCGGCACTCCGGACAGGCCGCCCGAGAAGTCCGGCCGGTCGTCGAGGGAGCGGTACAGGTAGTCCGAGGCGTGCGGGGAGTGCGTGACCACGTGGCGTACGGACCTCTTGACGTACCGGTGGGCGAGGTCTCGGCGGACGACGTACCGGTCGGGGTCGAGGCACATGAGCGTCTCCGTCACCATGGCGGCGAAGCCGTCCCTGTCCCCCGCGGCGAGCCGGTCGGCGGCCTGCCGCCAGCGGGCCCGCTGGGCGTCCGTGATGTGCGCCGGGACCCCGCCGAGGACGAGCCGGGCGATGCGCCCCGGGTCGCGCTGGGCACAGTGGAAGGCGGGGACGGCCCCGTAGGAGAAGCCGAAGAGGTTGACGCGCGGTACGCCGAGATCGTCGATGATCCGGGTGACGGCGGCGCACAGGACGTCCGCGCTGGGGCCGAGCGGCAGGGGCGCGGCGCTTCCCATGCCCGGCAGGTCCGCGGTCACGACACTCGCGACCGGGCCCAGCCGCCTCTCCATCTGGGGCCAGCCGAGCATCCCTTGCAGCGCGCCGCCGAGGACCAGGACCGGCTCGGTGCCCGGGCCGGCCGCCGGGCCGGACCGCTCCAGCAGACGGTAGGAGTAGCGCAGCCCGTCCACCGACAGGGAACGGATGGTTTCCTCGGGCATGCTCCTCCTTCTCGACGTGCGGGCCCCGGCCGCGTCCCGTCGCGGCTAGCCGCGGGTGAGGACGAGCGCGGCGTTGTGCCCGCCGAAGCCGAGCGACGTCTTGACCGCGCAGTCGAACGCCGCCGGGCGGGCGGCCTTGGCGACCACCTCGACCGGGATCCGGGGGTCGAGCGATTCCAGGTTGGCTGTCGGAGGGACGAGTTGGTGTTCCAGGGCGAGCACGGTCAGGGCGGTCTCGATCCCGCCGGCCGCGCCCAGGGTGTGGCCGGTCATCGCCTTGGACGAGGTGACGAGGGGGGACGGGCCCAGCAGCCGGTGCAGCATCGTCGCCTCGATGAGGTCGTTGAACACGGTCGAGGTGCCGTGCGCGTTGACGTGGCCGACGTCGGACGGCGTGGCGCCCGCGTCCGTCAGCGCGGTGCGCAGGGCGTTTTCGATGCCCCTGCCGTCGGGGTCGGGGGCGACGGCCGCGTACGCGTCGCTGGACGCGCCGTAACCGGCGACGCCCGCCCGGATCCGGGCGCCCCGGGCCCTGGCGTGCTCGGGGCGCTCCATGACGAGCAGGCCGGAGCCCTCGCCGGCGACGAAGCCGTCGCGGTCCGCGTCGAACGGGCGGCAGGCCGACGCGGGGTCGTCGCAGCGGGTGGACAGCGCCTTCATCTGGCAGGCGCTGGCGGTCATCAGCCGCGAGCAGACCGATTCGGCGCCGCCCGTGACGACGATGTCGCAGACGCCGGCGCGCAGCATCTGGTGCGCGGTGCCGATCGCCACGGTGCCCGACGAGCAGGCGGTGGAGACCGCCATGCTCGGCCCGCGGGCGCCGAGGTCCATGCAGACGCTGCTGGCCGCGCCGTTGACCACGGTCAGCGGGGCGATCTTGGGCGAGACCCGGCGCGGGCCCTGCGTGGTCAGTACGGCGTGCTGGTCGTCGTAGAAGGGGATGCCGCCGTGGGCGGATCCGATGACGACCGCGACCCGGTCGCTGTCCCAGGCCGAGGGGTCGAGGCCGGCGTCCGCGACGGCCTCGCGGGCGGCCAGTACGGCGAGCTGGGAGAAACGGTCCATCAGCCGCTGGGCCGCCACACCGAGGCGCTGCCCGGTGTCCAGGACGTCGGCGCCGATGGAGTACATGAAGTCGCAGGGCAGCCCGCGGAGTTCCTCCCGGGGGCCCACGGACGACGGGGAGACCACACCGCGCGTGACGTTCCGCCACACCTCGCCGGCCCCCACTCCCGCCGCCGTGACCAGGCCGAGTCCCGTCACCGCCGCCGTGAAGGGCGGGTTCGCCGGCCTGGTCATCCGAGCGTCCTGCTGTGCACGAGGGCGACCAGTTCGCCCACGGTGTTCCGGGAGGTCAGCGAGACGTCCTCCAGGTCGATTTCCAGCCGGCCCTCGATGATGATGCGGAATTCTTCCAGGGCGAGTGAATCCATGCGCAATTCGTAGAGCGGGATCTCGGGGCGGACAGCCGCCGGATCGACTCCGAATTCCTGCACCATCAGCGTGCTGACGACGTCTGTCGCACTGGCCACCGGTCGCTCCTCTGAGTTCGTCCGGCAACCTTTATACGCGCCCGCCCGGAAGGCTCCTCACATCGTTCGCCCGATGTAATGACGGCTAGTGCGTGCGTACGTAAATTCACTGGGACGGTGGAGTTCGGCGCACGTGCGGCCCGACGGCGGGCCGCGGCCCGCCTCGCGGGGCGAGGGCCGGCTGATCACCGGCGGCACGGACATGTTCCCGAGCCGCCGCGGCCCGCGGGAAAGGCGACAGGGAAAGGTGACGGGAAAGGCGGAGGGGACCGGGAAGCGTCCTTCCCGGTCCCCTCCGCTCAGGGCGTCACCGCGTCACTCCTCTTCACCGCCGCTGCCGTACGGGCGGGTGATCGCCTCCAGGCCGTGGCCGGACGGATCCATGAAGTACATGCCGCGACCGCCGTCATTGCGGTTGATCTCGCCCGGCTGCTTGCCGTGCGGGTCGGCGTAGTACGTGATTCCGGCGTCCTCGACGCGCTGGAAGACGCCGTCGAACTCTTCCTCCGTGACGAGGAAGGCGTAGTGCTGGACGGTGATCGACTCCGCGGGGACGGTCGCGAAGTCCAGAGTGACGCCGTTGCTCAGCTCCACGGCGATGAACGGGCCCCACTCGGCCGAGATCTCCAGGCCCAGGACGCGGGCGTAGAACTCGGCGGATTCCCGGTTGTCCCGGGAGTGGACGATGGTGTGATTCAGCTGTACCGACACTGTGGGATGCCTCCGTAAGGCAAACTCACGGGCTACCTCCATGCCTCACCCGACCGGTGACCGACACGCGATGCCGTGCGGATGATCCTAGGACGGACTCCCTTTGCTGTCACGCGGGTTGACGGCGGCCCACGCGATGCGGGCGGCGGCCGGGGCCCGCGGCGCGGCCGCCTCTTTCGGGTGCCGGCGTCCGGCTTCCGGTACGGCTGACCGGACCGGTCCGGTATCCATAGGGTGGGCGGAGAGCGGGAAGGGACCCCTGGAAGCGATGGACGAACGGGCAGACGCACATCCGGGCTTCCTGCCCGTTCAGGGGATGCGGGCGGGCGACCACGCGTTCCTCGGTTATGACGACGACGAAGCCAACTGGGGCGCGCTCGTCACCTACACCCGCACCGGACTGGCACGCGGTGAGAAGGTGATCGTCTTCGCGGCGCCCCAGCTCGACCCCGACGCCGTACGCATGCGTCTGGACGGGACCAGTCCGCTGTTCGCCGAGGCCCGCGGACGGGGACAGCTGACGCACAGCAGCATGCGCGCGCTCATCCGGCCCGATCGCCGCTTCACCCCCGAGCGGCAGTGGGAGCGCCTCCGCGAAGAGACCTCGCTCGCCGTCGCGCAGGGGTACCGGGGACTGCGGGCGTTCATCGACATGCACTGGGTGGCGGACCTCGACGCCGATGTCGCCACGATGATGCACCGCGAGTCCCACGCCGGACACCTCTTCGACGGCCGGCCCTACAACGAGGTCTGCTCCTACGACCGGCGCGCGTTCGACAGCGACGTACTCGACGCCATGTCCGACGCACACCCGCGCTCGCTCCTCTCCGCCCTCGGGGAACTGCGCGTCCTGCATGCGGACGACTCGGTCAGGATCGCGGGCGAGGCCGACCACGCCACGCGTGAACCCTTCGTGACCGCCCTGCGCGACGCCCTCGACCGGGCCGCCGGGTCCCGGCTGCTGGTGGATCTGGGGGCTCTGCACTTCCTCGGCGCACGGTGCGCCCTCGACCTGATCGACCTCGTCGGTCGCGGCCACCGCACCGCCGGGGCCTGCGGACACGGCGGCGTCGAGGTCCGCTGCGGCGCCGCGCAGGCGGTGCTGCTCCGCAGACTCGGTTCGGGCGGGGTCCGGCATCTCACGCTGACGGAGGTGGCCCGGGAATGGTGACCGAAGGGGTGCACCTCAACGGCGGCGGACCGCAGGAGCGGCTGCTGGAACTCGATTTCGTCCAGGACGACCTCCCCCGGCTGCGTGTACTGGTCGACCAGTACGCCGCCTGGGCGGGACTGGCGGAGCCCCGCAGGGGCGACTTCGTCCTGGCGGCGGACGCGGTGGCGACGAACGCCGTCGAGCACGGCGGCGGGAGCGGCAGGCTGCTGCTGCGCCGCGCCTCCGGCGCGCTCGAATGCACGGTCAGCGACTCGGGTCCCGGCTTCGCCTCCTCCGTCATCCCGGAGCTGGCGCCGGGGCTCGGCGGCAGCCACTGCGGCCGGGGGCTGTGGCTCACGCGCCTGATCACGGACCGGCTGGTCGTCGCGGGCGGGGCGGACGGGGCGGGCGGGAGCGTGGTGACGTTCGCCATGGTGCTGCCGGGCTGAGGCGGCCGGTCACGCGGGGGCGGTGAGCTCGGCGGCGCCGAAGGAGACGTCGAAGCGGTCGCACCAGATGCTGATGCTGGTGAGGCCCTCCAGGCGGAGGCCGGCGGGCAGTGCGTAGTTCTGGTCGCCCTTGTTGCCCTTCAGCTTGCCGAGGCTGACGTACGTGCCGTCGTCGAAGACGTGCCAGCCGGCCCTGCCCTCCTTCACCGGCGCGTCGGTGAGCCAGACGCGCAGGTCGGGGCCGTTGCTGGTGTCGAGGTTCTCCAGGCGCAGGGTGCGGGAGCCGTCGGGGAGCCGGACGACCTTCGCCGTACCGGTGGTGCGGTGCTCGTGGCTGATCAGGGAACCGGAGGCGAGGATCCGGAGAGCGGAGGGGGTGGCGGGGGCGGCCGGTGGGGTCGCCCCGGGGCCCGGGGCGGCCGGTGGGGTCGCGGGGGCCGCGACGGGCAGTTCGTCCCGCACCGTGTCGTCCACCCACAGCTTCCACGGCTGGAACCAGTACAGACCCGCGCCGGCCGCCACCACGGCGACGAGCAGCACTCCGATGACCCCGGGCTTGCCGAGTAGGCGACTCATGCGCCCATTCAACGCCCCGAAGCCCGCTCCGGCCTCTGCTTTCCGGTGACGAAATCCTTACGGCACTAGTCCGGTGGAGGGGACTTCGGTGGCGTACCGCTAAGAACCGGCCCGGTCGTGGGACGAGACGCACATGCCTGCCAAGTGCCCCGGCCCGGTCCCGCGCGCGGTGCGACGCGGTGTGCTGACGGCGCTGCTGGTACTCACCGCGGTCTTCGCCGTGGTGCTGGGCGAGAGGGGGGCCGTACAGGCCCGGTCGCCGGTGGTGCCCGTCGCCGAATCGGCGTTGGGGGCCGGGGCCGAGGGCCAGCCGTCGGACACCGCCGACAGTGAGGTGCGCGGGGGCGGCGTGGGGTCCCGCGAGGTCCGGCGGGGGCGCGCGAGGGGCCGCAGTACGGCAAGGGCGGGGGTGGTGGCGCCGTACCGGCGTGCGCGGGCCGGGGGCCGGCTCCCGCACCGGGCGGCCCGGACCGGGGACATGGCGCTGCCGGTCGAGGGGCCGTTGGCGCGCGCGGTACGGCGGTGTGTGGTGCTGCGCTGCTGAGGAGGCCCGCGCCTGCGCGCCGCCGCGCCACCGCGCCCGTGCGCACCGCGCCACGCGCCACTGCCTCGCTTCAGCGCTGAACCCTCTCGACCGTAAGGACGTTCGCCATGCCCATCGATCCGTACGCCGCCCTGAACGCCATGCTGCGCGCCGAAGTCGCCCGCTCGTCCGACCCGTCCGCCGTGGACCCGTCCCTGGAGCGGCACGAGCCGCAGCAGTCCGAGCGGGGCGGCGAAGGCGGCGGCGAAGAGGGCCCGGCGGCCGGTTGCCGCCCCTGACGGCCTCTCCCCGGCCGAACGCCGGCGGGTCGCCCGGCTCGTCGCCACCGGCGAGATACGGGAGACCTTCGCACTCGGCCTCCCGCCGCACGAGTCCGGCCCGCAGCGGAGCGGAACACTGGGACACCCGGAACATCCGGAAGATCCGGGACACCTGGAAGACCCGGGGCACCTGGAACACAAGGCGGTGGCGGGGGGCGCCGCGCCCCGGCGGGGCCCCCCCCCGACCCCCCCGCG
>NZ_JBSFUB010000108.1:0-22610 GCF_053591575.1 Streptomyces altiplanensis
CGTGCCGTGGGTCTTCCAGGCGGTGGCATCGCTGTTGACGAGCTTGTTGCCGTTTCCGCCCGGCATGTTGTCGGGGTCCACGGTGATGGGCCGGGCGCTGTACCGCTGCCGTCCGCCGGGCGGGGATCTGGTGGGCGGGAGCCGGCTACCGGCCGGCCACGTCCTCGTAGCGGGCCCGCAGCTCGGCCGCGCCCTGCTCGGTGAGCGCCCCGTGCAGCCGCATCCGGGCGACGCCGCCGTCGGGGAAGGCGTCGAGGCGGACGTGGGTGGCGACGGCCTGGGCCGGGAGCTTGAAGCGGTGCAGGGTGTCGGGCTGGAGCCTGGTCCGCGGGATGATCTCGAACCACTCGCCGCTCTCGCCGTTGCGCCCGCTCAGGGCGATCCAGCCGGCCGAGTTGCCCTTGAGGTACGCCGTGTCGATCTCGACGGCGCGAATGGCGCCCTGCGCGACGAGGCGGAAGCGCACCCAGTCGTTGGTGTCGCGGACGCGGCGGCGGCGGTTCTCCCAGCCGTCGTCCATCTTGCGCGAAGTCCCCGGCAGGATGATCTGCGTCGGCGACGAGTAGAACTTGTCGGAAGCGTCCTCGTACACACCGCCGTTGAGTACGGAGACGAGGTCGACGGTCCCGAGAAGGTCCAGCCACTGGGGGTCGGGCACGACTTCGCCGTGCACGCGCAGGCGGGCGACGCCGCCGTCGGGGTGCTGGCACAGGCGGATGTGGGTGAAGCGCCGCTCGCTCGTGATCTCGAACCCGTTGGCCGCGTGTCCGCGCACGGGCGTGGGGGCCACGATCTCTTCCCACTTCACCTCGGGGTCGAGGAGCTGCTCGGGGCTGGGCGAGCCCTCGACCGCGGTGGCCTGGACGCTCACGCGCTGCGGGTAGTTGCCGCGGAAGTGGGCGGTGTCGACGATGATGCCGCGGATGACGCCGGGGGCGCCGAGGCGGACGATGGCCCAGTCGTGGTCGTCGGGCGCCGGGAAGGGGTGCGACCCGTCGGTGCCGCGCCGGCGCCGGGTCTCCCAGCCGTCCATGATCTTGCCCTTGTGGCCGAAGTGCTCGGGGTCGAAGACGGCACGCTCGCGGATGAGGAGGTTCTCGCGCTCGGCGAAGAACTCGTCGTTGGCGGCGATGACACCGGCTCCCAGGCGCCGGTCGGCCAGGTCGACCAGCTCGGTGAAGGGGAAGTCCCCGCCCCGGTAGTCGGCGTACGGGTCACCTCCGCCGTAGGGGGCGGCGTCGTTGGCGTGCGGGTCTTCGGGGTGCGCGTCGGTCGTCGTCATGCTCCGACTGTCACAGCCCACGACCGGTCAGGTCCATCGAAAGTTTCTGGACAAGCTTTGAAGCAGGGCTGAACGGTTGAGGGAGGAGGGAGCGCGGGACGGGGCGGGAGGCGGCCCCGCCCCGGTCACGGCGTCCGCGCCGTCGCCACCTCGCGCAGGGACGACAGCACGCGGGCCACCGCCGGGCCCGCCTCCGCTCCGCGGCGTACCGCCGCCACCACGTGGCGCTGGGGCTGGTCCGCGCTCAGGACCCGCATGACCACCCCCGTACGCCGCTCCGCCGACGCCATCCGCGGAATCAGGGCCACCCCCATCCCCGCCTCGACCATGGCCAGGATCGCCGTCCAGCCGGCGGCGCTGTGCGCCTGCTCCGGCACGAAGCCCGCCGCCTCGCACGCGTGGCGGGTGATCTCCGACCACGGCCCGCTCCCGCCGAAGATCCACGGCTCGCCCGACAGGTCCGCCAGCCGCAGGCCCGGCGCCGCCGCCAGCGGATGCCCGGCCGGGAGCGCCACGTCCAGCGGGTCGGCCAGCAGCGGGAAGCGGGCAAGCTGGGGGTCGCGGGCGGTAGGGGCGTGCGCCGCCAGCGACAGCGCCAGGTCGACCGCCCCGCTCGCCAGGAGTTCGTACGCCTCGGCGGCCTCGGCCTCCCTGACCCGTACCTCCAGCGCGGGATGTGTCGTACGGAGCCGCTGCACCGCCGGTACGACCAGCGCCGGCACGGCCGTCGAGAACGCCCCGATCCGTACCTCTCCCGCCTCCCCGCGCACGTACCCCGTCAACTCGGCGTCGGCCTGCTCCAGTTGGGCGAAGACCGCCTCCGCGTGACGCAGGACCAGGTGGGCCGCGTCGGTGAGGCGCACCCGCCGCCCGTGCGCCTCCAGCAGCGGTACGCCGAGCTGCTTGCCGAGGTTGGACAGCTGCTGCGAAACGGCCGACGGCGTCATCAGCAACGCCTCGGCCGTCGCGGTCACGGTCCCCCGGTCGCGCAGGGTCCGCAGGATCCGCAGCTTCTTGATGTCCCACTCGATCATGGGACGGAATCTATCCCGGCCCGTCACCGGCCCCCGCCCGTCACCGGCCCCGGCTCGCCCCGAGCATCACGCCGCCCAGGATCAGCGCCATGCACAGGATCTGCATCGGTCCCGTCGCCTCACCCAGCAGAGCGAAGGAGAGCAGAGCCACGCACACCGGCTGGAGGTAGTAGACGACGCCCGCCCGCGCCGCGCCGATCAGCGCGATCGCCCTGTTCCAGGCGAAGAAGGCGACGGCGGACGAGAAGACGCCGACGTAGACCAGCGGCCCTGCCGTTCCGGCCGTCGGCTCGAAACCGCCCTGGAGGGCGAGGCTGACGGCGTACGCCGGCGCCAGCATCAGCGCGCCGAGCACGAACGTACTGAACAGGAAGGCGAGTCCGCCGATCCCGGCCGGTTTGCGGCGCAGCAGCGCGCTGTACGAGCCGAAGCAGACCGCCGCCGCGAGCATCCACAGATCGCCGGTGGCGAAGTCCGGGGCGAGCGAGCCCTTGCTGACCAGGAGCAGCACTCCGGCGCAGGCGACCAGCATCCCGGTGGTGCGGCGGGCGCCGAGGCGGGCGCCGCCCAGGCGTTCGCAGACGGCCATCAGGACCGGCGAGGCCGCCATGATCATGCCCATGTTGCCCGCGGAGGTGGAGAGCCCGGCCTGGTTGACGAGGGTGTTGTAGACGGTGACGCCGAGGAGTGAGGCGAGGGTGAGGAACCCCAGGTGGCGCCGGAGCAGCTCTCGTTGGCGCCACGCCTCGCGGACCGCGAAGGGGGCCACGGCGACGATCGCCACGATCCAGCGCCAGAAGGCGGCCTGCACGGGCGGGACGGAGTCGTGGAGGGCGCGGGAGGTGACGAAGCTGCCGGACCAGACGACCGTCGCGACGGCGGCGAGGACGAGGCCGACGGCCGACGCCTTCTCCGCCTTCCCGGCCGTCGGTTCGCCGCCGGTACGGACACGGTCCTGGACTGCCACTGGTATCCCCTCGCTCCGCTCCCCCGCCGGGAGCCTCGGTTGCGTCCGGGACCTACCGTCGCAGCACCCCATCCATCAGGTCCATCGAATCTTTCCGATCATTCCCTTCAGCTGAACTGAACGATTTGGGCTTGGCCGCCCCCCTCTGGCCCAGCAGCGTCGCCCCGAACGCGATCGCCATCCCCAGGAGCTGCACCGGCGTCAGCGCCTCCCCCAGCGCCGCCCAGCCGATGACCGCCGCGCTCAGCGGCGACAGCGGGCCGAGGAAGGTCACGGAGGTCGCGGTGAGCCGGCCGATGCCGCGGAACCACAGCCAGTACGCGACCGCCGTGTTGACCAGCGCCAGATAGAGGTAACCGGCGACGGCCCGCCCGTCCAGCGCCGGCGGCGCGCCCTCCGCCAGGAGCGCGACGGGCGCGATCAGCAGTCCGCCCGCGGTGAGCTGCCAGCCGGTCATGACCAGCGGGCCCACCCCCTCGGGCCGCCCCCAGCGCTTGGTCAGTACGGTCCCGGCCGCCATCGAGGCGGAGGAGGCGAGCGCCGCCAGCACGCCGGCCGTGTCCAGCGCGGCGGTGGCGCGCAGCACCACCAGGCTCACGCCGAGCGCCGCCGCGATCCCGGTCAGCAGGGTGCGCACGGTCGGCTTCTCGCTGAGCAGCAGCACCGCGAGCCCCGCCACCCACAGCGGCCCGAGCGAACCGAAGACCGCCGCCATGCCGCCGGGCAGCCGGTACGCGGAGAGGAAGAGCAGCGGGAAGAACGCCCCGATGTTCAGCGCCCCGAGCACGGCCGCCTTCCCCCACCAGGCGCCGCGCGGCAGCGTCCTGGCGATCGCGAGCAGCACGAGCCCGGCGGGCAGGGCGCGCATCAGACCGGTGAAGAGCGGCCGGTCGGGCGGCAGGAATTCCGTGGTGATGGCGTACGTCGAGCCCCAGGAGACGGGCGCGAGCGCGGTCAGAGCGATGGTTCCGGCGCGGTTCGTCACGCTCACCCCTCAAAGTAGGTTGACGGAAAGTAGCTTACTTTCAAGCTACTTTCCGTCAAGCAACTTTCTTGCGGCCGACCGGAACTCTGCCGATACTGCGGACATGACGACCAAGGACCCCGTCGACGCCATCACCGCCCAGTGGGCCGAGGTGCGCCCCGAACTCGACACCGCCCCGATGGCCGTCTTCGGCCGCGTCTACCGGATCGCACGCACCATGGGCGACCGCATCGAGAAGGTGTACGCCCGGTTCGGGGTCTCACGCGGCGAGTTCGACGTCCTCGCGACGCTGCGCCGCTCCGGTGAGCCGTACACCCTCTCGCCGCGCCAGCTCTCCGCGACGCTGATGCTCACCACCGGCGGGATGACGGGCCGGCTCGACAAGCTGGAGCGGGCCGGGCTGCTGAGCCGCAGCCCCGATCCGCACGACCGGCGCGGACTGCGAGTGACGCTCTCCGAGCGCGGTCTCGCGCTCGTCGACGAGGCGGTGGTGGCCGGTCTGGAGATCCAGCACGAGGCGCTCGAAGGGCTCGGCGAGGAGCAGGTCGAGCAGCTCCAGGAACTGCTGCGGCGGCTGCTCGCCGGATCGGCCCGGACGTAGCCCGCCGTAGGGGAACACGCCGTACGGAACCTGCCGTACGGCCCCGTACGCAAACACGTCGAGGGCGTCCTCGTCCGTACGCGGATCGCGGTACGGACGAGGACGCCCTCGGTACGACTCGGAAATCAGAAAGCCGTGCCCGCCGGCAGGACCGCTGCTGTCAGGTCTGCCGTCAGGAGCGCCGTCAGGTCTGCCGTCAGACCTGCTTCTTGGACTTGTCCAGCACCATGACGAGACCCGTGATCACCGCGAACAGCGCGATCGGGGCCACGACATACAGGCCGAGCGTCTCGGCCACACTCAGGCCGGGACCCGGGTCGTCGCCGTCGTCGCGGGTGAGCGCGAGCGCGGGGGACGACATGAGCAGCATCATCAGCGTCGTACCGGCCGCGACGGCGCCGGCGCGCAGGGCGTTCTTCTTGTCCACGGTGCAAACGTAGCGAACGCCTAAGCGGGCCGCGCGCCCGGGGGTGCCATAGGGGGTTCCGCAGGGGGTGCCGAGGGCGCCGCACGGGTCCGGAAGACGTCGATCAGGTCGTGCAGGCGGGGTGACGCGGCGAGTTCCTCCAGGGTGACGGGGCGCCCTTCGGCGTCGGCGACCGGCAGACGCCAGTTGGGGTACTGGTCCCAGGTGCCGGGCAGGTTCTGCGGCCGCCGGTCGCCCACCGCGTCCGGCAGCCAGATGCCGACCATCCGGGCCGGGGTGCGCAGCAGGAAGCGGTAGACGGCGCGGATCCCGCCCTCCTCGTCGCCCGTGCCCTCCGGCAGCAGACCGAGCCTGGCCAGGTACGACAGCCAGTCGGCGATCTCGACGGACGCCTCGGCCCGCTCGTCCGCCAGGGGCCGGGTGAGCAGGCCGAGCCGGTGGCGCAGCGCGACGTGCTCGCCCGTCAGGCGGGCGGCGGTGGACGGCAGGTCGTGGGTGGTGGCGGTGGCCAGGCAGTGCTCGCGCCAGGCCTCCGGGGGCAGCGGTTCGCCCGTACCGGCCCAGTCGCGCTCGAACCACAGCACCGACGTGCCGGACACACCGCGCTCGGCGAGGGCGTCCCGCACACCCGGTTCGACCGTGCCCAGGTCCTCCCCTATGACGCTCGCGCCCGCCAGGTGGGCCTCCAGGGCGAGTACGGCGAGCATCGCGTCCGCGTCGTACCTGACGTACGTCCCGTCCGTCGGCGGGCGGCCCTCCGGGACCCACCAGAGCCGGAACAGCCCCATGACGTGGTCGATGCGCAGGGCGCCCGCGTTGCGCAGGAGCCCGCGCAGCAGGCCGCGGAAGGGGGCGTACGCGGCGGCGGCCAGGGCGTCGGGGCGCCACGGGGGCAGTCCCCAGTCCTGGCCGAGCGCGTTGAAGGCGTCCGGCGGGGCGCCGACCGACATGCCGCGCGCGTAGGCGTCCTGCTGCGCCCAGGCGTCGGCGCCGCCGGGGTGCACACCGACGGCCAGGTCGTGGACGATGCCGACGGGCATGCCCGCCTCGCGGGCGGCGTGCTGGGCCGCCGCCAGCTGACAGTCGGTGAGCCAGGCCAGCCAGCAGTACAGGTCGACGCGGTCGTACAGCTCGTCCCGGGCGCGCGCGACGGCGGCGGAGCGCGGGTCGTCGCGCAGTTCGGCCGGCCAGGCGTGCCAGTCGGAGCCGTGCACCTCGGTGAGCGCGCACCAGGTGGCGTGGTCCTCCAGGGCCGTGCCCTGCTCGGCCAGGAAGTCGCAGTAGGCGGCGCGGCGGCCGGGGCCGAGCGGGACGGGCCGCACCAGCTCCAGGGCTTCCTTCTTGAGCTCCCACACCGCGTCGCGGTCGATCAGCCCGCCCTTGTTCAGGACGCCGTCGCGCAGGGCCTCGGCCCGCTCCAGCAGCCCGTCGAGGCGCGCCCGGTCCCCCGCCGGGACATGGGCGTACTCGGGAACGTCCTCGACCCTCAGGTGCACGGGGTCGGGGAAGCGGCGCGAGGAGGGGCGGTACGGCGACGGGTCGGTGGGCGCACCGGGAACGGCCGCGTGCAGCGGGTTGATCTGCACGAATCCGACGCCGAGGGAGCGCCCGGACCAGGCGGCGAGCTCGGCGAGGTCACCGAGGTCGCCCATGCCCCAGGAGCGCCGGGACAGGAGGGAGTAGAGCTGGACGAGGAGCCCGTAGGTGCGGCCGGGCTGCTGCGGGACCCGGCCGGGCGCGACGACGAGCGTGGCGGCGTCCTCCGTCCCGTCCGGTGTGCGCGCCGACAGCCGGTGCACTCCGAGAGGCAGCTGCCGCCACCCCTCGCCCGCGACGGACGGCGGCGCGACGGCTCCGGGGGCGGGAACGGGGCCGGCCGCTTCCTCTTCTTCCTCGCGCGGCGGGGCCCCGGGCGGGCTCTGCGGGCCCGGAGACGGAAGGGCATGGGACGGAAGGGCATGGGACGGAAGGGCATGGGACGAAGGGGCCTGGGACGGATCCGGGGGCGGGGACCCCCACTCCACCGCCGGACCCTGTTCCGTCTCGACGCGCAGCACGGTGCCCGCGGGCAGGCCCGCGAGGGCGGGCGGCGGCTGCGGGCCGTCCTCGCCCGCCCAGGACACCACCGTGGTGGGCAGCAGACGGCGGGCGGCGGCCTCGTGGGTTTCGAGGGCCGTACGCACCGCCTCGGGCGTACGCGCGTCGACGCCCAGGGCCGCCAGCACGGCGATCACCGTGTCGTCGGGGACCTGGAGCGTGCGGTGCGCCGATGGCTGGTAGGACGTGGCGACGCCGTGCAGGGCCGCGAGCCGGGCTAGGCCCATCTAGACCCCCGTGGGCTCCGTGCCCGATGCCGTGCCGTGGGCTGTCGGTTCGCTGGTCAGGGGGGCGGCGTCGGCCATCGGGGGCTCGCTGGTGAGCGGCGCGGCGTCGGCCATCGGGGGCTCGCTGGTCAGGGGCGGCTCGGTGGTGAGCAGCGGCTCGGCGAATCCCGCGTCGAGCGGGAATCCGGCGTCGAGGCCGGTGCGGGGGGACGGCACCGGTTTGGACAGGGCGGAAAGGAGAAGCTGTGCGGCGGCCACAGGGGCCTCCCTACGGTGGACTGTGCGGACACAGCAGCCCTACCCAATGGGCAGGGCCGCAGACGTATACATTCCATCAACGTGTCCCGCGTCACACTCGCTTCTCTGTATGAAAATTGACACCCGGGCGGACGGGTGGTGGGCTCTGGGCCCACAGGAGAAGCTGACGCGACTGAGGAGACGGCCGTGCAGTTCGGGCGCAGGAGAGGCGCGACCGCCGTCGCGGTCGCCGTCATTGGCGGGCTGCTCGGTGGCGCGCACGGCGCGTTCGCCGCCCCTTCCGACCCCGACCCCACAGCGCCCGCCACGCCCGCGGCCACGACGCAGGACCGCGAGAACGGCACCGCCCTGCCCGCCGTGTGGCCGCGTCCGCAGTCGATACGGGCGGCCGGGCAGCCGGTGCGGGTGGGCCGGGAGGCGGTGCTCGTCACGGAGCCGGGGTCCGATCCGTACGCCGTGCGGGCCGTCGAAGAGCTGCTGCGCGGCGCGGGGGTGCAGACGCTGTACAGCGTCGGGCCCGGCGAGCCGCTGCCCGCGCGCGGTCTGGTCGTACGGGCGGGCGGCACCGGCGCGCAGGACGCGCTGCGCGCCCTGCGCGCGCCCCAACGCGCCGATCTGCCGTCCGGGGGATACCGGATCGCCGTCGGTCTCGTCGAAGGCCGCGAGACGGTCGCGCTCGACGGCGTCGGCGACGACGGCCTCTTCCACGCCGCCCAGACGCTGCGTCAGCTGGTGACGGCCGCCCCGGGCGGCAAGGACGTCAAGCAGATAGCCGGGGCCGTGATCCACGACTGGCCCGGGACAGCGGTGCGCGGCATGACCGAGGGCTTCTACGGGCAGCCGTGGACGCGCGGACAGCGCCTGGCCCAGATCGACTTCATGGCCCGTACCAAGCAGAACCGGTACCTCTACGCGCCCGGCGACGACCCGTACCGCCAGGCCCGCTGGCGCGAACCGTACCCGGCGGACCGGCGCGCCGACTTCCGCGCGCTCGCCGAACGGGCCCGCAGCAGCCATGTGACGCTCGGCTGGGCCGTGGCCCCCGGGCAGGCGATGTGCATGTCGTCCGACGACGACATCAAGGCGCTGAACCGCAAGTTCGACGCGATGTGGGCGCTCGGGGTGCGCTCCTTCCAGCTCCAGTTCCAGGACGTCAGCTACAGCGAGTGGCACTGCGACGCGGACGTGCGCGCCTTCGGCTCGGGCCCGGAGGCGGCGGCGAAGGCGCACGCGCGGGTGGCCAACGCGGTGGCGAAGCACCTGGCGGAGCGGCACCCGGGGTCCGAGCCGCTGTCCGTGATGCCGACGGAGTTCTACCAGGAGGGCGACACCGACTACCGGCAGGCGCTCGCCGAGCGGCTGGACGGCGGGGTGCAGGTCGCGTGGACGGGCGTCGGCGTCGTGCCGAAGACGATCACCGGGCGCGAACTGGCGGGAGCGCGGGCCGCGTTCCGGCACCCGCTGGTCACCATGGACAACTATCCGGTCAACGACTACGCGCAGGACCGTATCTTCCTCGGCCCCTACACGGGCCGGGAGCCCGCCGTCGCGACCGGCTCCGCCGCTCTCCTCGCCAACGCCATGGAGCAGCCCTCCGCCTCCCGCATCCCGCTGTTCACGGCCGCCGACTACGCCTGGAACCCGCGCGGTTACCAGCCGCAGGAGTCCTGGAAGGCGGCGATCGACGACCTGGCGGACGGCGACGGCCCGGCCCGCGAGGCCCTGCGGGCGCTGGCCGGGAACGACGCCTCCTCCGTCCTGGGCGGCGAGGAGTCGGCGTACCTGCGTCCGCTCGTCGAGAGCTTCTGGCGGTCGCGCACGTCCACCGACGCGGGCGTACGGGACGTCGCGGCGAAGCGGCTGCGCGCCGCCTTCACGGCGATGCGCGAGGCCCCCCGGCAGCTCCGGAGTCCGGCGGGCGGCGCATTCGACGACGAAGTACGGCCGTGGACCGAGCAGTTGGCGCGCTACGGCGAGGCGGGTGAGGTGTCCGTCGACCTGCTCCAGGCGCAGGCGCGCGGCGACGGCCCGGCCGCGTGGCGCGCCTCGCTCGACCTGGACGCGCTGCGCGGCTCCCTCAAGGCGAGCCGGGTCACCGTCGGCAAGGGCGTGCTCGACTCCTTCGTGGCGAAGGCCGCCAGGGCGGCGGACGCCTGGACCGGCGCGGACCGCAAGGCGGGCAGCGTCTCCGAGAGCGCCGGCTCGTACACCGTGACCCTCGACAGGCCGCGTCCCGTCGAGGCGCTGACCGCCATGACCGAGCCGGGCACGGGCGAGGGCGCGGCCGTCGAGGCCCATGTCCAGGGCCAGGGCTGGCGGCGCGTCGGCACCCTCTCCGGCAGCGGCTGGACACAGACAAACGCCAAGGGCGCGCGCGTGGACGCTGTGCGCCTGTCCTGGAACGCGGGCGGCGGCGCGCCCGTGGTGCACCGTGTGGTGCCGTGGTTCGCGGACGAACCGCGCGCCGGGCTGCGCCTGGAGCGCAGCGAGACGGACGCGGAGATCGGCGGGAAGCCGCAGCGCGTCACGGTGCGGCTGACCGGGCAGCGCCCCGAGGAGGTGCGCGGCCGGCTGACGGCCGCGCCGCCCAAGGGCATCGGGGTGAAGGCCCCGCGGGAGACGACGGTGCCGCGCGGCACGTCCACCGCCGTTCCCCTGGACATCACGGTCGACAAGGCCGTCCCCTCGGGCGAGTACCGGATCCCGGTCGCCTTCGACGGCCAGGACAGCGTCCTGACCGTGCGCGCCTTCCCGCGCACGGCCGGGCCGGATCTGGTGCGCGGCGCGGGTGTCGGGGTGTCGTCGTCCGGCGACGAGACCGCCGACTTCCTCGCGCCGAACGCGGCCGACGGCGACCCGGCCACGCGCTGGACGTCGCCGGTGGGACCCTCCGCGTGGTGGCAGGCCGAGCTGGCGGAGCCGGTGCGGCTGGGCCAGGTCGTACTGCACTGGCAGGAGGCGTACGCGAAGAAGTACCGCGTCCAGGTGTCCGAGGACGGCCGCACCTGGCGCACGGCGGCGACCGTCAGGGACGGGCGCGGCGGGCACGAGGCGGTGCGGATGGACGCGAAGGGCGCCCGGTTCGTGCGGGTGCAGTGCGACGAGCGGGCGCTGCCGTACGGCTACTCGCTGTTCGCGGTGGAGGCGTACGCGGTGGACGAGCCCCCCGCGAAGGCGGACCCGGCGGACGAGGCCCCCGCGGGATAGCGGCCGGGGGCGGGGGCCCTGCGGTGCTTCCCCCGCCCCGCCCCTTCCCGGACCGGGACTCCGTCCCCGTCCCCGCCCCCGGGGGAACGGCGAAGGCCCGGGTCCTCAGGCGGAGACGCCGTCGATCCGGGCCAGCGCGTCGTCCGCGCCGAACGGCTGCAAGTACGGCAGCCACCGCGGATCCCGGTGCCCGGTCCCGATGATCCGCCAGGCCAGCCCGGACGGCGGGGCGGGCTGGTGGCGCAGGCGCCAGCCGAGCTCCATGAGGTGCCGGTCGGCCTTGACGTGGTTGCAGCGGCGGCAGGCCGCCACGACGTTCTCCCAGGCGTGCTGTCCCCCGCGACTGCGCGGAACGACGTGGTCGACGCTGGTTGCGACGCCACCGCAGTACATGCAGCGCCCGCCGTCCCTGGCGAAGAGCGCACGGCGGGTGAGAGGGACGGGGCCCCGGTAGGGGACCCGCACGAACCGTTTCAGCCGGACGACGCTGGGGGCCGGGACGGCGCGGGTCGCACTGTGCATGAAGGCGCCGGATTCCTCGAGGCAGACAGCCTTGTTCTCCAGGACGAGGACGAGCGCGCGGCGGAGCGGTACGACGCCGAGCGGCTCGTACGACGCGTTGAGGACCAGGACATGCGGCACGGATGCCTCCTATAACGCCGGCGGCGCGTGGCTCGCGCCGGGACGATCTGCTCTCAGTCTCTCCTCATGCCTGGTCGAAGCGCCACCACGTCCGGGTAACGGGCTCGGAGTGTTTTCGACCACACGGCTTTCCCGGTCTTCATGCCCTGGTGAGTCTTGTCTCTCCCTCGAACAAGGCGCCGGACCAAGCGGGATGCCCCGTTAGTGTGGTTGGTCCCCCCCTGTCTTCCGCCTGGAGGTCCCCGCCGTGCTGTGGTCCGCTGTGTCGGCCGCCGATCCGACATCCGAACCGGTCACCCTCGACGAGGCCGCGCAGCAGGCGACCAACGCCGCGAGCTGGGTCGAGGAGAACTGGTCCACCTGGCTGAGCGTGGGCCTGCGCATCCTGCTGATCGTCGTGATCGCCGCCGTGCTGCGTACGGTCATCCGCCGCTCGCTCACCAAGCTGATAGCCCGCATGAACCGCAGCGCCCAGGCGGTCGAGGGCACCGCGCTCGGCGGCCTCCTGGTGAACGCCGAGCGGCGCCGCCAGCGCTCGGAGGCGATCGGGTCCGTCCTGCGGTCCGTCGCGTCGTTCCTGATCCTCGGTACGGCCGCCCTGATGGTGCTCGGCGCGCTCAACATCAACCTGGCGCCGCTGCTCGCCTCGGCGGGTGTGGCCGGTGTGGCACTCGGTTTCGGCGCGCGCAACCTCGTCACCGACTTCCTCTCCGGCGTCTTCATGATCCTGGAGGACCAGTACGGCGTCGGGGACAGCATCGACGCGGGTGTCGCCTCGGGCGAGGTGATCGAGGTCGGCCTGCGCGTGACGAAGCTGCGCGGCGAGAACGGTGAGATCTGGTACGTCCGCAACGGCGAGATCAAGCGGATCGGCAACCTCAGCCAGGGCTGGGCCACGGCCGGGGTCGACGTCCAGGTGCGCCCCTCCGAGGACCTGGACCGGGTGCGGGAGGTCATCGTCAAGACCTCCGAGGAGTTCGCCAAGGCCGAGCCGTGGAACGAGCTGCTGTGGGGCCCGGTCGAGGTGCTGGGCCTGGACTCGGTGCTGCTGGACTCGATGGTGGTGCGGCTCTCCGCGAAGACGATGCCGGGCAAGGCGCTCGGGGTGGAGCGGGAACTGCGCTGGCGCATCAAGCAGGCCTTCGACCGGGCGGGGATCCGGATCGTCGGCGGCCCGGTGCCGCTCGGCCAGGAGGAGGTGCCGGCCGATTCGACGGCGGGCATGTCGGCGCCGTCCGCGCTGGCCAGTCCGACGTCCCCGCAGTCCCTCGCCGCGTCTCCGATCCCGCCGGCCACGAACCTCTCCAAGTAACGCCGGGCGATTCCGTACGTCCGTCCAGTGCCCCCGCGGGCAACGCTTCGGCTGCCGCGGGGGCGCTGTGCGTGGCGGGCCCCCTTGACGCCCGGCGTGCGCGCGCCCTACGGTCACCGCACCGGACAGGAAACTTTCCTTACAGTGGTGTCGGGAGAGCGGGCGACCGAAGGGCGGGTGCTGTGCCGTGGCCGGAACACCGGGGACGCCGCGCGTCCTGCGCGCGATGAACGACCGTGCCGCGCTCGACCTGCTCCTGGAGCACGGCCCCCTCTCCCGCACGAAGATCGGCAAGCTCACCGGTCTCTCCAAGCCCACCGCGTCCCAGCTGCTCGTCCGCCTGGAGACCGCCGGCCTCGTCGTCGCCACCGGTACGACCGAGGGACGCCCGGGGCCGAACGCGCAGCTGTACGCGGTCAACGCGCGGGCCGCGCACGTCGCCGGCCTCGACGTGACGCCCCGGCGCATCCGCGCCGCCGTGGCGGACATCACCGGTGAGACCGCCGGCGTGTTCGAACTGCCGACCCCGCCGGGCCGCGCCGAGTCCGTCGTGCGCCAGGTGACCGAGGCGCTCGACGGCGCGGTGAAGGCCGCCGGGCTCGTACGGTCCGACGTGCACCGGGTCGTCATCGGCACCCCGGGCGCCTTCGACCCCGGCACCGGACGGCTGCGGTACGCCTCCCACCTCCCCGGCTGGCACTCCCCCGCCCTCCTCGACGACCTGGCGGCCGCGCTGCCCCTGCCCGTCGAGTACGAGAACGACGTGAACCTGGCCGCCGTCGCCGAGCAGCGCCTGGGCGCGGCCCGGGGCCATCAGGACTTCGTACTGCTGTGGAACCACGGCGGCCTCGGCGCGGCGCTGGTGATCGGCGGGCAGCTGCACCGCGGCTGGACCGGTGGCGCCGGCGAGGTCGGGTTCATGCCGGTGCCGGGCTCCCCGCTCGTACGCCGGGTGACCAGGGCCAACTCCGGCGGCTTCCAGGAGCTGGCGGGCGGGCAGGCCGTGCCCCGGCTGGCCCGGGAGCTCGGCATCGCGGTGCCGCCCGGGGCGACGTACACCGATGAGGCGATCGCGCTGATCGGCGAGGCGTCCCGGGCGGCCGGCGGACCGTACCGGGAGCTCCTCCGGTCCTTCGCGACCGGGATCGCGACCGGCCTCGCCTCCATGGTCGCGGTCCTCGACCCCGAACTGATCGTGCTGTCCGGCGGGGTCCTCGTCGCCGGCGGCGAACCGCTGCGCGCGCTGGTCCAGGCGGAACTGGCCGAGCTGGCCGCGCCGCGGCCCCGGCTCGCCGTCGGCTCCGTACAGGAGCAGCCCGTACTGCGCGGGGCGCTGGAGAGCGCCCTCGCCACCACGCGCGACGAGGTCTTCGACACCACCTTCCGCTAGTCCCCCTCTTCCACGCCTGGAACGACCAGCGACCGCTTCGGACCGCGGGTCCACGCCTGCGGGAACCCGGCCGCCCGGCCGCTCCCGTACGGGCTCGCGTCGTTCACGGCGCGCACCACACCGACCGGAACCCGACCATGGCCGCGACCGTCCCGGGCGCGGCCCCTGTGACCGTCGTCTTCCTCCTCGCCCCCGAGGCGTTCGTCGAAGGCGTCACACCGACCGGAGCGAAGGGCTGATGACGAGGACTGGCATGAAGCTCGCAGTAGTGGGTGGCGGTTCCACCTACACCCCCGAATTGATCGACGGTTTCGCCCGTCTGCACGGCACCCTGCCGGTCGAGGAGCTCGTCCTCGTCGACCCGGCCGCCGACCGCCTCGGCCTGGTGGGCGGGCTCGCCCGCCGCATCTTCGCCAAGCAGGGCCACCCGGGGCGCATCACGACCACCTCCGACCTCGACGCGGGCGTGGCGGACGCCGACGCGGTGCTGCTCCAGCTCCGCGTCGGCGGACAGGCCGCCCGCAACCAGGACGAGACGTGGCCGCTGGAGTGCGGCTGCGTCGGACAGGAGACGACGGGCGCGGGCGGCCTCGCCAAGGCGCTGCGTACGGTCCCGGTCGTCCTGGACATCGCCGAGCGGGTGCGCCGCGCGAACCCGGACGCCTGGATCATCGACTTCACCAACCCGGTCGGCATCGTCACGCGGGCGCTGCTCCGGGCCGGCCACAAGGCCGTCGGCCTGTGCAACGTCGCGATCGGCTTCCAGCGGAAGTTCGCGAAGCTGCTGGAGGTGGCGCCCGCCGACGTACACCTGGACCACGTCGGTCTCAACCACCTCACCTGGGAGACGGGCGTACGCCTCGGCGGCCCCGGGGGCGAGGACGTGCTGCCGGAGCTGCTCGCCGGGCACGGCGACGCGATCGCCGGGGACCTGCGCCTGCCGCGCGCGGTGCTCGACCGCCTCGGTGTCGTCCCCTCCTACTACCTGCGCTACTTCTACGCGCACGACGAGGTCGTCAGGGAGCTGGGCACCAAGCCGTCGCGGGCGGCGGAGGTGGCGGCGATGGAGAAGGAACTCCTCGCCCTGTACGGCGATCCGGCGCTCGACGAGAAGCCGGCGCTGCTCGCCCGGCGCGGCGGCGCCTTCTACTCGGAGGCGGCGGTGGACCTGGCGGCGGCGCTGCTGGGCGACGGCGGCAGCCCCGTGCAGGTCGTCAACACGTACAACAACGGCACGCTGCCCTTCCTCGCGGACGACGCGGTCATCGAGGTCCAGGCCCGGGTCGGCCGGACGGGCGCCACGCCGCTGGCCGTGCCGGAGCTGGACCCGCTGTACGCGGGGCTCGTCGCGAACGTGACGGCGTACGAGGACCTGGCCCTGGAAGCGGCGCTGCACGGCGGCCGGGAGCGCGTCTTCAGGGCGCTGCTCGCCCACCCCCTGATCGGCCAGTTCGAGTACGCCGAGGGGCTCACCGACCGCCTGATCGCACACAACCGGGAGCACCTGACGTGGGCGTGACCGCAGCCGTGATCGCCATCGACGCGGGCAACAGCAAGACGGACGTGGCGGTGGTCGGGCCGGACGGTTCGGTCCTGTCGGCCGCGCGCGGCGGCGGCTTCCAGCCGCCGGTGACCGGGGCCGGGCCGGCGGTCGACGCGCTGGCGGAGGTGGTGGGCCGGGCGCTGGAGGAGGCGGGCGCGACGGCCGCCGAGCACGTCTCCGCCTGCCTCGCCAACGCCGATCTCCCGGTCGAGGAGGAGGAGTTGGGGGCCGCCGTCCACGCGCGGGGGTGGGGCCGTACGACGGAGGTCCGCAACGACACCTTCGCCGTGCTCCGGGCGGGGGCCGACGAGCCGCGCGGTGTCGCGGTGGTCTGCGGTGCGGGCATCAACTGCGTCGGCATGCTTCCCGACGGCCGCACCGCCCGCTTCCCCGCGATCGGCCGGCTCTCCGGCGACTGGGGCGGCGGCGGGGGCCTGGCGGAGGAGGCCCTGTGGTGCGCGGCGCGGGCGGAGGACGGCCGGGGCGAGCCCACGGAGCTGGCGCACGCCCTTCCGGCGCACTTCGGCCTGGACTCGATGTACGCGCTGATCGAGGCGCTGCACCTGGGGCGCATCGCGCCTGCCCGCCGGCACGAACTGGCGCCCGTGCTCTTCGCCGTCGGCGCGCGGGGGGACCGGGTCGCCCGGTCGATCGTGCACCGCCAGGCCGAGGAGGTCGTCGTGATGTCGACGGTGGCACTCGGACGCCTGGGGCTGCTCGACGAGGAGGCGCCGGTGCTGCTGGGCGGCAGCGTGCTGGCGGCGCGCCATCCGGAGCTGGACGACCGCATCGCGGCCCTCATGTCCGAACGGGCCCCGAAGGCGGTCCTGCGCGTGGTGACGGCGCCGCCGGTGCTGGGCGCGGCGCTGCTGGGCCTGGACCGTACGGCGGCCCCGGCGGAGGCGCACGAGCGCCTGCGGGCGCATTACGCGTGAGCGGGGGCGGGCCCGGGGGCGGCGGGGGCGCGGCGGGAGTGCGGTCGCCCGCGGCGCGCTCCCGCCGCGCCCCTCCCGGAAGCCGGGGCGGGCCCCGGGCCGCCGTACGGGAACCGAACAGATCTACGCCGCGTATACATGGTGGGGGGATCGGAACGGGCGGGACCTTGATCGGCGCAAGATCCAGTCAATCCTGGTGTGGATACGGGTGCCTGCGGCCATACTGCTTGCCGGGCACCGTCCCCCCGACGCACCGGGAGGCGACAGGCCGTCCATGACCGAGGGGGAGGTCACGTGGCACACCCGTCGAGCGGGCACGAAGCGCAGCCGCCCGCGCGGAACACCGCGTGGTCGGAGGGCGTGGCCCGGCTGCGCGCCGCGGCGACGACCGAGCCCGGCCGGCTGCGTGTCATCGGCGCCTTCGTGGCCGCGCTCGTCGTGGCGTTCGGAGCGGTGACGGCCTGGGAGATCTCGGACCGCACGGCGGCCGCCGACGACGTGGTGACCCGCAGTCAGCGCCTGAGCGCGGACGCCGCGAGCATCTACCGCTCGCTGGCGGACGCCGACTCCGCCGCGGCGAGCGGTTTCCTGGCGGGGGCGCAGGAACCGCAGGACGTGCGCGAACGGTACGAGAAGGACATCTCGACCGCTTCGGCGCTGCTCGTGAAAGCCGCGGCCGGCACGGACAGCACCAGCGCCTCCGGACGCGAGATCGCCACGCTCAACAGCCAACTCCCGCAGTACACCGGCCTGGTGGAGCGCGCCCGTGCCAACAACCGCCTCGGCCTGCCCCTGGGCGGCGCCTATCTGCGGTACGCGAACGAGCGCATGACCACCGAGCTGCTGCCCGCCGCCGAGCGGCTCTACACGGCGGAGACCGGCCGGCTCGGGGACGACTACGACGACGCCCGGGCATGGCCGTTCGCCGCACTCGCACTCGGAGTCCTGGCGCTGGGCGGCCTGTTCTGGGCCCAGCGGCGCAACTACCGGCGTACGAACCGGGTGTTCAACCTCGGACTGCTGGCCGCGAGTGCCGCCTCGGCCGTCGTCCTGCTGTGGCTCGGCGCCGGGCACGCCCTGGCGCGGTCCGCACTGGAGGACGCCATGGCGCACGGCCAGGAGTCGCTCGAAGTGCTCAACGACGCGCGCATCCACTCGCTGAACGCGCGCGCCAACGAGAATCTCACCCTGGTCGCGCGCGGCGCCGTACTGGCCGAGGACGGCAAGCGCGACCTCTACGAATCGCAGTACGCGAACGGCATGAAGGTGCTCGGCCGGCGCCTCGGACAGGCGCGCGAGCTCGCCGACGACCCCCGGGGCAGGGGCCCGGTGGCGCAGGCGGCCACGAAGACCGAGGAGTGGCGCGAGCGGCACGCGGCCGCGCGCGCGGCCGACGACGGCGGCGACTACGAAGGCGCCCTGGAGAAGGTCATCGGGGACGAGGGCTCCACGGGCGCCTCCTTCAACGCGGTCGACGCGTCGCTGGAGAAGGCGCTCGCCCACGAGCAGGCGGAGTTCACCCGGGCCGCCGGGAGCGGGCGCGGCGCGCTCACCGGGCTGCCGCTGGGCGCCGCGGCCCTGGCGGTGCTCGGCGCGACGGGTGCGGTGCTCGGCATCGGGCGCAGGCTTTCGGAGTACAGGTGACTGGGGTGGGAGGAGGCGCGGTGGCCGAGGCGGGCAGCGGGACCGGGGCCGGGACCGACGGCACGGCCGGCCCCGGGGCCGGCCGCGGGGGCAGCAGACTGCGCGGCTGGGGCGGGGTGGCCGGGATGGCCGCGGCCTGCGCGCTGACGGCCGCGGTGACGCTGCTGCCGCTCTCCCACGGCGCCGGGGACGGCGGAGCGGGGGCGGCGGAGCCGGACCTGACGCGGGCGTCCGCCGCGCGGGCGGACACCTGCGAGGAACCGGAGCGCAGTCTGCGGCCCTCGGACGAGGACGGTCCGGCGATCGAGAAGATCAAGGAGCGGGGCAGGCTGATCGCGGGCGTCGACCAGAACAGCTTCCGCTGGGGCTACCTCAATCCGGCCACCGGCGACCTCGAAGGCTTCGACATCGACCTCGTGCGCGCCATAGCCGAGGACATACTCGGCGACCCGGACAAGGTCACCTACCGCGCGATACCGACCAACCAGCGCATCCTCGCCCTCCAGGAGGACAGGGTCGACGTCGTCGTCAGGACGATGACGGTCAACTGCGCCCGGATCAAGGACGTCGCCTTCTCCACCGCCTACTTCCAGGCGGGACAGCAGGTGCTGGCCCCCGAGGAGTCGGCGGTCGAGGGCTACGACGAGTCGCTCGCCGGCAAGAGGGTCTGCACGGCGAAGGGCTCCACGGCGTACGACGCGCTGGCCGCGAAGTCGTTCGGCGCCAGGTTCGAGGGCTTCACCGTCTCCAGCCAGCTCGACTGCCTGGTGCGGCTCCAGCTCGGCGAGGTGGACGCGGTGGTGACGGACAACGCCCTGGCGGCCGGGCAGGCCGCGCAGGACCCGGCGGTCGAACTGAAGGGCGAGCCGTTCACCCGGGAGTTCTACGGCGTCGCGACGAAGCTCGGCAACGACGACCTGGTGCGCCGGATCAACCGGGTGCTCGACGACTACCGCAGGGGCGGCGACAGCGGGCCGTGGATGCGGGCGTACGGCAAATGGCTGAAGGAGGACCTGCCCGGCATCAGGAAACCGCCGGAACCGAAGTACCGGGACAATTGACCCGGCCGATTCCTGGGCAGTGACTCCTGGCACGACCACACGGAGCAGCGGAAGAGCGGAGAGGTGATCGATGGGCGTGGCGGGTGCCACCGGGCCGGTGATGGACCGGGACGAGGTGGACCGTGCGCTGGCGCGGCTCGGCGCGGAGTACGAGGCGATCGAGAGCTCGCTCCTCGCGCTGCAGGACCACGCGGGCCGCAGGCTGCTCGAAGGCGCCGAGCTGACGGGCGTCACGAAGGACCGCTGGGCCGCCGCCGAGCAGGCGATAGCGCTGCTGTGGTCGTACTTCGACGCGTACACCGCCGCCCTGCGCGGCGCCCGTGAGCTGCGGGCGAGGCGGCGCTGGCCCAGCCGCGAGGACCTGGCCGAGCTGACCGACGTACTGCGCGGCGAGAGCGTGACCGTCGCGGGCGGCGCGGTGGCGGGCGGCGCGGTGGCTGCCGCCGCCCAGTCGTCGGCGACGCCGTCCGCACCGCCGGTCACCGGGATCACGGGACCCGCGAAGCTCTCCGAGCGGTTCACGCTGGCGGCGCTGGTGTCCCGGATGAACGATCTGTACGCCCACTCGCTCGACATGATCGTCACCGCGGACGCGGTGTGGTCCGCGCTGCCCGCCCGGATCGACCTCCTGGCGGCGGAGCTCCAGCGCACCCGTTCGCTGGCCCACTCCGTCGGCGTACGGCCGGGCGAGCACCCCTCGGGCGACGACCTGGAGTCGATCACCCACGAGCTGGCGATACTGCGCGCCCAGGTGGTGACCGACCCGCTCGCCTTCTGGCGCCCGGGAATGGGGAGTTCGGCGCCGGGCGGCGGCCGGCCCGACACCGAGCGCTACGACCGGGCCGCCCGCGCGCTGGAGGACGTCAGGCGCGAGATCGAGGCGGTGCTGACCGTACGGCAGGACGCCGAGCAGCGGCTGGTACGGCTGCGCGACGTGCTCTCGCGCGCGGACCGCACGCTGACGGAGGCCAGGTCGGCGCGCGGCGAGGTGCTGGCGAAGATCGCCGCCTCCGAGGTGCCCGCGGTCGGCGGCCCGCCCACCGCGCTCCAGGAGCGGCTGGCGCTGGCGGCCGACTACCGCAGGCACGCCCAGTGGCACCGGCTGTCGCCGCTCCTGGAGTCCCTGGAGCGCGAGGCCGAGGACGAACTGCTGCGGGCGCGCGAGTCGCTGACCGCGGTCACCGCGCCGCTGGCGGTCCGCGCGGAGCTGCGCGGCCGGCTCGACGCGTACCGGGCGAAGGTCGCCCGCCACGGCATGGCGGAGGACCCGCTGCTGATCGAGCGGTACGACGCGGCCCGCCGGATGCTGTGGAGCGCGCCGTGCGACCTGCGCGTCGCCGAGCAGGCGGTGCTGCGGTATCAGCAGGCGGCGGCGGAGCTGCTGGTTCCGCGGCAGTCCGGTCCCACGGACCGCACGGACCACAGGGGGAGAACACCGTGAGCGAGTGTCAGCGCCCCGAATGCGCGGGATCGTACGAGGACATGGGCGGCGGCGAGACGTACTGCGACACGTGCGGACTCGCACCGGTCGTCTCGCCGTCCGGCCTGCTGTCCTCGCCGCCGACCGGGATCGCGGCCGGCGGACGCGGCAGCACGTCCGCCCGGAGCGGCTCCCGGCCCTCGGCCCGCGCCTCCTCCCGCTCGTCGCGGTCCTCCACCTCGCGCCGCCCGGTCTCCGGCCGCCTCTCCCGTTCCCTGCCGGGCACCGCCGCGTCCCGGTCGGTCTCGGCCCGCAGTTCCGGTACGCCGACGGGTTCGTCCGGGCGCAACCGGCTGGGCGCGGGCCTGGTCTCCGTGCCGGAGGTGCCGCGCCCCGATCCGCGGTCCGCGGTGATGGAGAACCCGGAGGTCCCGGAGCGCAAGCGGTTCTGCTCGCGCTCCGACTGCGGTGCTCCGGTGGGGCGTTCGCGCGGGGAGCGGACCGGGCGCACCGAGGGGTTCTGCACCAAGTGCGGGCACCCGTACTCCTTCGTGCCCAAGCTGGGCGCGGGCGACATCGTGCACGGCCAGTACGAGGTCATGGGCTGCCTGGCGCACGGCGGTCTCGGCTGGGTCTACCTCGCGGTCGACCGCGCGGTCTCGGACCGGTGGGTCGTGCTCAAGGGCCTGCTCGACACGGGCGACCAGGACGCGATGGCGGCGGCGATCTCGGAGCGGCGCTTCCTCGCCGAGATCGAGCACTCCAACATCGTCCGCATCTACAACTTCGTCGAGCACCTCGACCAGCGCACCGGCTCCCTGGACGGCTACATCGTCATGGAGTACGTCGGCGGGAAGTCCCTCAAGGAGATCGCCAACGAGCGCCGCGGCGCGACGGGCCGGCGCGATCCGCTGCCGGTCGAGCAGGCGTGCGCGTACGGCATCGAGGCACTGGAGGCGCTGGGACACCTGCACAGCCGCAACCTGCTGTACTGCGACTTCAAGGTCGACAACGCCATCCAGCAGCAGGACCAGCTGAAGCTCATCGACATGGGCGCGGTCCGCAGGATGGACGACGACGAGAGCGCGATCTACGGCACGGTGGGGTACCAGGCGCCCGAGGTCGCGGAGGCCGGGCCGTCCGTCGCCTCCGACCTCTACACGGTGGCGCGCACGCTGGCGGTGCTGACCTTCGACTTCCAGGGCTACACGAACGTCTTCGCGGACAGCCTGCCCGACCCCGGCCACATCGAGGTCTTCCAGCGGTACGAGTCCTTCTACCGGCTGCTGGTCCGGGCGACCGACCCGGACCCGGCGCGGCGGTTCGCGTCGGCGACGGAGATGGCGGAGCAGCTGACGGGCGTGCTGCGGGAGGTGGTGGCCCTCCAGACGGACCGCCCGCGCCCCGCGCTCTCCACCCTGTTCGGACCCGAACTGCGGGTGACGGACACCCAGTTGTTCGCGGACCTGGCGGGGGACGTGTCGCAGCTGGGCGGCCGGGCCGCCCCGGCGGGCCGGCGGGCACCCCGGCCCCGACGTCCTGGCCACCGTCGAGTTCCTCGGCGAGCACGGCATCCCC
>NZ_JBSFUB010000109.1:0-22282 GCF_053591575.1 Streptomyces altiplanensis
CCGGTACGTACCGGCGGGGCGCCCCCGTTCGTGAACGCGCCCCCGTGCGTGAACGGTGAACGGTTTCGGTCTACGGCTCGAACTTGTACCCCAGGCCGCGGACCGTCACCAGGTAGCGCGGCGCTCCCGGATCGGGCTCGATCTTGGCCCGCAGGCGCTTCACGTGGACGTCGAGGGTCTTGGTGTCGCCCACGTAGTCGGCGCCCCACACGCGGTCGATCAGCTGCATGCGGGTGAGGACCCGGCCCGCGTTGCGGAGCAGCATCTCCAGGAGGTCGAACTCCTTCAGCGGGAGGTCGACCTTGCCGCCGCCGACCGTGACCACGTGACGGTCGACGTCCATGCGGACCGGGCCGGCCTCCAGGGCCGCCGGGGTGACCTCCTCCGGCTCTCCCCTGCGGCGCAGGACGGCGCGGATGCGGGCGACCAGCTCGCGCGAGGAGAAGGGCTTCGTGACGTAGTCGTCTGCTCCTATCTCCAGGCCCACGACCTTGTCGATCTCACTGTCCTTGGCGGTCACCATGATGACCGGGACGTTGGAACGACTGCGCAGCTGGCGGCAGACCTCGGTGCCGGGCAGGCCGGGGAGCATCAGGTCCAGCAGGACGAGGTCGGCGCCGTTGCGCTCGAACTCGTCGAGCCCGTCGGGGCCCGTGGTCGCGATGGCGACCTCGAAGCCCTCCTTGCGGAGCATGTAGGACAGGACGTCGCTGAAGGATTCCTCATCCTCGACGACGAGCACTCGGGTCACGGAAGGACCTCCGGGGCAGGAATGGGTTCGCGATCAGTGGTCTTGTACGGGCCGCCGTCGTCCTCGTCGACGTCGTCGTCCGGGGTGTCCGGGGCGTCCGGAGCGGCGACCGGTGACCGGTCGCGCGGCGCGGCTGCTTCGGGCAGCCGCAGGGTGAAGGTGGAGCCCTGTCCCTCGGAGCTCCACACCGCGACCTCCCCGCCGTGCGAGGCGGCCACGTGCTTGACGATGGCGAGGCCCAGGCCGGTGCCGCCGGTCGCCCTGGAGCGGGCCGGGTCCACGCGGTAGAAGCGCTCGAAGATCCGCTCACGGTCCTTCTCGGAGATGCCGATGCCCTGGTCGGTGACGGCTATCTCGATCAGCCCGCCGGAGCCGGAGGCCGGGAAGGCTCCCCCGCCGCCGGGCGTGGAGATCCGGCGGCCGGCGATGCCGACGCGGGTGCGGGCCGGGCTGTAGTTGACGGCGTTCTCGACGAGGTTGCCGAGTGCGGCGGCGAGCTGGCCGCGGTTGCCCCAGACGTACAGGCCCGCGGTGCCGCCGGCGGCCATCGTGATGTTCTTGGTGGACGCGGCGTGGCGGCTGCGGTCCATGGCCTCGGCGACCAGTTCGTCCACGCGGACCGGCTCGGCGTCCTCCAGCGGGTCGTCGTTCTGGACGCGGGAGAGGTCGATGAGCTCCTGGACCAGATTGGTGAGGCGGGTCGCCTCGATCTGCATGCGGCCCGCGAACCGGGTGACCGCCTCCGGGTCGTCCGACGCGTCCATGACGGCTTCGGAGAGCAGCGAGAGCGCTCCGGTAGGAGTCTTGAGCTCATGGCTGACATTCGCGACGAAGTCGCGCCGTACCGCTTCGATGCGGCGGGCCTCGGTGAGGTCCTCCACCAGGAGCAGGACGAGGCGCGAGCCCAGCGGGGCGACGCGGGCGGACACGGCGAGAGCCTCGCCGCGGCCCGTGCCGCGACGGGGGAGGTCCAGCTCGACCTGGCGTATCTCGCCGTCCCTGCGGGTGTCGCGGGCCATGTGGAGCATGGGGTCCACGGCGAGCTTTCCGCCCCGGACGAGCCCGAGGGCGTACGCCGCCGAGCTGGCCTTGACGACGCTGTCGCTCTCGTCCAGTACGACGGCGGAGGAGCGGAGTACGGAGAGCACGGTGTCGACGCCCGGGGGCAGCACCGCGTTGATGTCGGGGCGCAGCGAGGACCGGGTGGGTCTGGCCTGCTCGCGCTCGCTCCAGCGGAACGTCAGCACGGCGACCACGCCGGTGCACAGACCGGCGATCGCTGCTGCTGCGGCGACTGCCGCGTTCACGTCCATGCACCCAGGTTATGCCGGGGTGATGACGGCGCCCCAGCCAAAAGGGTGGACGCTCGAACACTCGTCGCTCAGAGTTCACCGAGGTGATGGGGTTGGTTCACTTGGGGTGCCGGAAGCGGACGCGTAACGGACAGAACGTGGGAGCGTGGGGTTCAGAGGCTGACCTCAGAAGGACAAGAGAGGGACTTTCATGCGCGACGCGTACCACGAGGAACTTGACTCGATCGGCGAAGCCCTGGTCGAGATGGCCCGGCTCGTCGGGTCGGCGATCGGACGGGCCACCACGGCCATGCTCGACGCGGACCTCAAGCTCGCCGAGAGCGTGATCGCCGCCGACCAGAAGGTCGACGACCTCCAGCACGACCTGGAGGCGCGTGCGATAGCCCTGCTGGCCCGCCAGCAGCCCGTCGCGACGGACCTGCGGATCGTCGTCACCTCGCTGCGGATGAGCGCCGACCTGGAGCGTTCGGGCGACCTGGCCCAGCACGTGGCGAAGCTCGCCCGGCTGCGCTTCCCGGCCTCGGCCGTGCCGCACGACCTGCACGCGACCATCCTGGAGATGGGCCAGCTCGCGCAGCGCCTGATGGCGAAGGCGGCGGAGGTCATCACCACGAAGGACGTCGACCTCGCGCTCCAGCTGGAGCACGACGACGACGAGATGGACCTGCTGCACCGCACGCTGTTCCAGCACCTGATGGACGACCGCTGGAAGCACGGCATCGAGACGGCGGTCGACGTCACGCTGCTGGGCCGTTACTACGAGCGTTTCGCCGACCACGCGGTCTCGGTGGCGAAGCGCGTGGTGTACCTGGTGACGGGTGAGCACGCGGACGAGATCCAGGCGGCGGCCGCCACGCCCTCGCCGGGCGAGTAAGCCCGGGAATTGCGCGTGTGCGCCGTTGATGCGCCCGCCCCCGTGGGGATCCAATGGGCAGCAGCAGGAGTACGCCGCGTGCCTCTTCGAGGAGGATCCCCATGGCCGATTCCCCCATATCCCGCTCCCCGCAGGACCCGCCGGCCGAGGCGGTCCGCCTGCCCGCGCTGCCCGTCCTCGGCGCCTGCGGCTGCGGCTCCGGCTGCGGCTGCGGCTGCCAGTCGGGCGCGCCGTGCCAGTGCGGCGGCTGCAGCGGTTAGTGAGGCCGGTGCCGCTGGTGTTCGCGGGAAGGGCCCCGTCCGGTGAGGACGGGGCCCTTTCCGTACGGGTTCTGTACGGGGCTGTACGGGCCTGTGCCCGGATCCGGGCCTGCACCCGGCCCCGGTCCTACACCCGGTCGCCTTCGTCGTACCGGCCGTACTGGCCGCTCTCGTAGCCCTCGTCGCCCTCGTCGTCTTCGTCGTCCTCGAGGCCGAAGCTCTCCGGCACCTCCAGCATCGCCTCCCGGAACTCGGGCCGCGTCTCCTCCATGGCCGCTTCCCTGAAGAGCGCCGCGAGCCGGTGGCGGTCCTCGGTGGAGAGCCTGCCGAGGTTGTAGGCGACGTCTTCGAACCAGGTCGTGGCCAGGTCCGGATCGACCTCGTCCTCGTCCGTCATGTCGATGGCCGTGACCAGCTGCGCCATGGCAGTGGCCAGTGTGGTCAGCAGGGTGTCGCTCATTCTGTGCTCTCGCCTCTTCGCGTACTTCTCGGACCGCAGGAAACCTTCACGCCGCGTCACGCAGCACCGAGCCCCCCGCCGCGGAACATCCGCGGCAGGGGGCTCGATCCGTAGGTGTTACTTCTTCTTGCCCTGGTTCTTCACGGCTTCGATGGCGGCCTTCGCGGCCTCCGGGTCGAGGTACGTGCCGCCCTTGGTGACCGGGTGGAAGTCGGCGTCGAGCTCGTAGTAGAGCGGGATGCCGGTCGGGATGTTCAGTCCGGTGATGTCCTCGTCGGAGATGCCGTCGAGGTGCTTCACCAGGCCGCGCAGCGAGTTGCCGTGGGCGGCGACCAGGACCGTGCGGCCCGCGAGGAGGTCCGGGACGATGCCGTCGTACCAGTACGGCAGCATGCGCTCGACGACGTCCTTGAGGCACTCGGTGCGCGGGCGCAGCTCGCTGGGGATCGTCGCGTAGCGCGGGTCGTCGGACTGGGAGAACGCCGTGCCGTCCTCCAGGACCGGCGGCGGGGTGTCGTACGAGCGGCGCCACAGCATGAACTGCTCCTCGCCGAACTCGGCGAGGGTCTGCGCCTTGTCCTTGCCCTGGAGGGCGCCGTAGTGGCGCTCGTTCAGACGCCAGGAGCGGTGGACGGGGATCCAGTGACGGTCCGCGGACTCCAGCGCCAGCTGGGCGGTGCGGATCGCGCGCTTCTGGAGCGAGGTGTGCAGGACGTCGGGCAGCAGGCCGGCGTCCACGAGCAGCTCACCGCCGCGTACCGCCTCCTTCTCGCCCTTCTCGGTGAGGTTGACGTCCACCCATCCGGTGAACAGGTTCTTCGCGTTCCATTCGCTCTCGCCGTGGCGGAGGAGGATCAGCTTGTACGGTGCTTCGGCCATGCGCCGAGCCTAATCCACGCGCCACGATTGACGCCTGCCGTCAATTGACTGGCTCCCCTGAGCAGGGCACTTGTAAGTTGCGGATACCGCTGAGCCGCTTACATCCCTGGGGGAAGCCCGATGTCCACCGTGTCCGTGAAGAGTGTGAGACGGGCCGTGCGCGAGAGCGTCGCCGGGCTTCCCAAGGAGTTCTGGTGGCTGTGGACGAGCACCCTCGTCAACCGGCTCGGGGCCTTCGTCGCGACCTTCATGGCGCTGTACCTGACCCTGGACCGCGGCTACTCGGCGTCGTACGCCGGACTCGTGGCCTCGCTGCACGGGCTCGGCGGTGTCATCTCCTCCCTCGGCGCGGGCGTGATGACCGACCGGCTCGGCCGGCGCCCCACCCTGCTGGTCGCGCAGACGTCGACGGCCTTCTCGGTGGCGCTGCTCGGCTTCATGGAGCACCCGGTGGCGATCGCGGCCGTCGCCTTCCTCGTCGGCATGGCGAGCAACGCGTCGCGCCCGGCGGTGCAGGCGATGATGGCGGACATCGTGAAGCCCGAGGACCGGGTGCGCGCCTTCTCCCTGAACTACTGGGCGATCAATCTCGGGTTCGCGATCTCGTCGGCGGGGGCCGGGTTCATCGCCGAGTACAGCTATCTGGCGGGCTTCCTCGGCGAGGCCGCGATGACGCTGGTGTGCGCGGTGCTGATCTTCGTGAAGCTGCCCGAGTCCAGGCCGGTACGGGTGACGGACGCGGCGGGCAGACCGGCCGAGCCGGACGCCGGGCTGGGGACCGTGCTGCGTGACGGGCGTTTCATGGGCGTGGTCGGGCTGTCGTTCGTCATCGCCCTGATCTTCCAGCAGGGGTACGTCGGCCTGCCGGTGGCGATGGGCACGGACGGCTTCACCAGCGCGGACTTCGGCATGGCGATCGCGGTCAACGGTGTGCTGATCGTGGCCCTGCAGATACCGGTGACCAGGTTCATCGAGCACCGGGATCCGCGTCGGCTGCTGATCGTCTCGTCGCTGCTCGCGGGGTACGGCTTCGGACTCACCGCTTTCGCCGGGTCGATCGCCGTCTACGCGCTGACCGTGTGCGTCTGGACGCTGGCGGAGATCGTGAACTCCCCGGTCCAGACGGGCCTGGTGGTGCGGCTGTCACCGGTGCACGGGCGCGGCCGCTACCAGGGCGTCTACACGATGTCGTGGTCGGCGGCGGCGCTGGTCGCCCCGCTGATGTCCGGCTTCCTGATCGACCGGTACGGGGCGGAGTGGCTGTGGGGGGCCTGCGCGGTGCTGGGGACGGTGGCGGCGGCCGGGTACTGGCTGCTGATGCGGAACCTTCCGGCGGAGACGGAGACGGTGGAAGCGGCGGTGGAAGCGGCGGTGGAAGCGGTGGTGGCGGAAGCAGTGGCGGGTCACTCCGCCGCCGGTGTGCGGAAGGCGGCGGTGGAGCCCGGGGCCGTCGCCTGAGGCCAGTGCCCGCGGTCAGTGCCCGCGGTCAGTGCCCACGGTCAGCGCCCGCCGTCAGCTCCCGGGGGCGAGGGCGCGCCGGGCGTCGTACGGGTTGCGCGGCCGTACGGAGCCGGGAGCGCCGTACGCCGCCAGCCGTGAGCGCAGCGGTCCGGGGATGCCGGGGACGTCGGTCCGGTCGAACTCCCCGACCTCGCTGATGCCGACGGTCGCGCGGCACGGGGCGACGGTGCCGGTCCTCACGGGTCCGGCGCGGGCGTTGGTGGCCCTCACGTTCCCGTGGGTGGAGCGGGCGCCGCGGAGGGAGCCGGCGGAGGCGTCACCGCCGCGACGGCCGTCGCACCGGCGATCAGGCTCCGTCCGGTGGGGGCACCTCGGCTGGTGCCCATGAGCCCGGGCCCGGCCTCCGTGGATGCGAACAGGGTCCGGGTCTGCGTCGCATCGCCGGCGAGCATGCCGGGGAGGCCGAAGGCGGGGAAGGGTGCGCGTCCACTGTGTTCGCGTACGCGGAAGGGGTACGGCGGGCAGTCCGCCGTACCCCTTCCGGTACCTGAGCTGTCGTCAGTCGTCAGTGGGGGCGCGTGGCCTGGCGGCGCCGCACGGCGAAGAGGACTCCGCCGCCGCCGGCGAGCAGAACGGCCGCACCGGCGACGAGGACGCCGACGTTGCTGCTGCCGGTCTCGGCCAGCGGGCCGGTGGAGTCGTCGGACACCGGGTTCGCGGGGGCCGACCCGGACGGCGAGCCCGGGGCGGAGGCCGCCGCGGACTCACCGGCGGGGGCCGTTTCGGCCTCCGTGGACGTCGCCGGCCCGGACGCCGCGGGCTTCTCCGCCGCGGGGGTGGCCTCCGTCCCGGCCGGGGACTGCGAAGGAGTCTGCGAAGGGGTCTGCGAGGGGGTGTCGGACGGGGTCGCGGAGGGGACCTCGGACGGGGTCTTGCCGGGCGCCGGAACGGTCTGCCGAGTGCAGTCCTCCGTACCGCCGTTCCAGGCCGCGATCAGCTTGTCCTTGATGACCGGGCGGCTGGGACCGACCGGCAGGTCCCCGTGCTCGAAGCCGTCGTTCGCGTCGGCCTTGCCGTCGTACTTGACGCTGCCGCGGTAGAGGTCGACCTGGGCGAAACAGCCGGCGTCCGGCACCGCGATGTCGAGCGTGTCGACCGCGCCGTCCTTGACGTTCACGGTGTCGAAGTCGTGGAAGACCTGCTCACCGGAGGTCTGCCACGTCGCGCCGTGCGTACGGTAGGAGGCGAGGGAGGCCGTGCACGACGCCGCGTCCGCGGTGGCCCGGACCTTCACGTGCACCTTGCCGTCGTCGGACGGCCTGAGGTTGAGGTCGTCGACCCGGACGGAGCCGTTCCACGCCTGCCCGTCGAGAGAGAACTCACAGCGGTCGGTCGCGGTCTTCACACCTGCGCCCGTGCCCGGCTTGTAACCGGCCTGGTGACCGCTGTCCCACCCGTCGCCGCCCGGGGAACTGTCCGCGTGGGCGGAGGTGACGGCGGCCGCGGACAGGGCGAGGGCTGCCGCGCCCACCCCCGCCAGGCGCCACAGGGTGACACGACTCGCTATGGACACAGGGAATCCAATCATGGCTTCACAACGCCCGGCCGAGCGCTCGAGGCAGCGCGAGCTGCCGGGAGAGGGAAGAGCGACGACGCCGCACCGGGCGAATGGTCGGGGAAGGCACAGAGGCGCACGCCGGGACACTGCGGCCCCAGCGGCAAGAGGCATGTTTGTTCTCGGCACATGCCGCTGTCAACTTCGCGCCGCACGCGGGGCCTTCGGCGGCCCGCCGGGGTCAGTCGGACGCAGGCCGGGTCAGGTGGGTGAACGCGTCCAGGTTCCTGGTCGACTCGCCGCGCGACACCCGCCACGCGTACTCCCTGCGGATCGCGCTCGCGAAACCCAGTTCCAGCAGGGTGTTGAAGCTGCCGTCGGCCGCTTCCAGGACGCTCCCCAGCAGGCGGTCCAGCTCGTCGGGGGTCACCGCGGAGAGCGGGAGCTTCCCGGCCAGGTAGATGTCGCCGAGGCTGTCGATCGCGTAACTCACCCCGTACAGGCGCAGGTTGCGCTCCAGAAGCCAGCGGTGCACCGCCGCGTCGTTCTCGTCGGGGTGCCGGATCACGAAGGCGTTGACCGAGAGGGAGTGCCTGCCGACGATCAGGGAGCAGGTGGTGGACAGCTTGCGGGTGCCGGGGAGTGTGACCACGTACGAGCCGGGCTCGGGGCTCTCCCACTTCAGGTCCGCGTCCTTCAGCGTCCGTTCGAGCGTCTCGGCGGCGGTCTGCCGTGCGTCAGCCATGGTGCGAGCGTACGCGACGGCGGTGCTCGTGCATCGCGGCCGTGTACACGTCGGCCGTGGCGGACGCGGCGGTGTCCCAGCCGAAGGACTGCGCGTGGCGGGCGGCCGCCGCGCCCATCCGGTCCACCAGGCCGGGATCGTCGATGAAGCGGCGCAGCGCGCGGGCGTACCCGGCCGGGTCGTGGCCCTCGACGAGGATGCCGGTCTGCCCGTCCCGTACGGCGACGGGCAGACCGCCCACCGCCGCCGCCACGACCGGTGTGCCGGACGCCTCGGCCTCTATCGCGACCAGGCCGAAGGATTCGCTGTACGACGGCATGACGAGGACCGATGCCGCCCTGAACCAGTCCGCGAGGCGGTCCTGGCCGACGGGCGGGCGGAAGCGCACGACGTCGGCGATGCCGAGGCGGGCGGCGAGCTTCTGGAGGCCCTCGGGCTTGGCGAGGCCGCTGCCGCTGGGGCCGCCGACGACCGGCACGACGAGCTTCGAGCGCAGCGACGGGTCCTCGTCGAGGAGCACCGCGACCGCGCGCAGCAGGACGTCCGGGGCCTTGAGCGGCTGGATGCGGCCGGCGAAGAGCGCGACGACCGCGTCCTGGGGCAGGTCCAGGCGGTCGCGGGCCGCTGCCCGGCCGTCGGCCGGGCGGAAGCGCTCCAGGTTCACGCCGGGGTGTACGACGGCGACCTTGCCGGGGTCGGCCTCGTAGAAGCGGACCAGCTCGTCGGCCTCCTCCGCGGTGTTCGCGACGAGGCGGTCCGCGGCGCGCACGATCTGCGTCTCGCCGATGACGCGCGCGGCCGGCTCGGGTGTGTCGCCCTCCGCGAGCGCGGCGTTCTTGACCTTGGCCATGGTGTGCATGGCGTGCACGAGGGGGACGCCCCAGCGCTCGGCGGCGAGCCAGCCGACGTGTCCCGAGAGCCAGTAGTGGGAGTGGACGAGGTCGTAGTAGCCGGGGCGCTGGCCGGCCCAGGCCTGCATCACGCCGTGCGTGAAGGCGCAGAGCTGCGCGGGCAGCTCCTCCTTGGCGAGGCCCTCGTACGGCCCGGCGTCGACGTGGCGGACCAGTACGCCGGGCGCGAGCTCGACGCTCGGGGGCAGGCCGCCCGTGGTCGCCCGGGTGAAGATCTCGACCTCGATGTTGATCGCGGCCAGGCGCTTGGCGAGCTCGACGATGTAGACGTTCATGCCGCCCGCGTCGCCCGTTCCCGGCTGGTGCAGCGGGGAGGTGTGGACGCTGAGCATGGCGATGCGGCGCGGCTTGCGGTGGTGGGCGCCGGGCAGCCGCAGGCGGGGCGGCGTCGCCAGTGTGCCGGCGAGTCGGGAGACGTACTGGCTCACGTCGAAGGTCCTCCTCGCTCGGGCATGACAGGGGGAGGGGTGTGGCCCTCCGTTGAGCGCAAACAGCGGAATGCCCCCCTCCAATTTCCGCTTTGCCAAATCATTACCCAACCCGCCTCAACCTTTACGGGTCCGGGCGGGCGTCTACCCTCGCTTCATGGCCTCCCGTACTCCCCCCTCGCGCCCTGTCGGCGCCGTGACCCGCGGGACGACCAACCCGAACCGCCTGCGCCGCATGGACCGCTGGATCGCCGCCGTGCACGGCCCCGAGCTGCGCCGCAGCCACGATCCCGTCGCGGTCGACCTCGGGTACGGGGCCGCGCCCTGGACCGCCGTCGAGCTGCTCGGCCGGCTGCGCACCGCCGCGCCCGCCGCCGAGGTCGTGGGCATCGAGATCGAGCCGGCCCGGGTCGCCGCCGCGAAGCCGTACGAGCGCGACGGCCTCGCCTTCCGGCACGGCGGTTTCGAGGTGCCGCTGCCCAGCGGCCGCCGCCCCGCCCTCATCCGGGCGGCGAACGTGCTGCGCCAGTACGACGAGGGGGAGGTCGCCGCCGTCTGGGCGCGGCTGTGCGGACGGCTGGCGCCCGGCGGGCTGCTGGTCGAGGGGACGTGCGACGAGATCGGGCGGCGGCACGTGTGGGTCGCGCTCGGGGCCGGGGGGCCGCGGACGGTCACCTTCGCGACCCGGCTCGGGTCGCTGGACCGGCCGTCGGACCTCGCGGAGCGGCTGCCGAAGGCGCTCATCCACCGCAATGTGCCGGGCGAGCCGGTCCACGCCTTCCTGCGGGACTTCGACCGGGCGTGGGCGGCGGCCGCTCCGTACGCCTCGCTCGGCGCCCGGCAGCGCTGGATCAGGGCCGTGCGCGACCTCTCGGCCGACTGGCCGCTGGCGGACGGGGAGCGCCGGTGGCGGCAGGGCGAAGTCACGGTGAACTGGGCCGCTCTCCAGCCCCGCACCGCCTGAAACCGGTACGGATCTCCTCGGACGAGTGACCGCCGGAGGGGAACACGGCCCTCTGCCCGTTCGTCAGAAACCTGTGGGCGGGGACCCCTGTCGTTTTGACGGACGGCATGGCAGCATCACGGCATTGAAATCTAAGTTACTGACGGTAAATCACATGTGGATGTGTGATGTGTGATGTGGGATCTGGGATCTGAGATCCGGGGGGAGCTCGTGAACCGACACCGCAGCGCCGCGAGCGCGATCGTGCTGGTCTGCGCCTTGGCCGTGTCGGCCGTGCCTGGACAGGCGTACGCGGACCCCAGGCCGCCGAGGAGCGAGCAGCGCCTCCAGGAGGTGCGCGGCGAGATCGACGCCCTCTACCGCAAGGCCGGGGCCGCCACGGACGCGTACAACCTCGCCGAGGAGCGCGCCGAGAAGCAGTCGTCCGAGGTCGCGGAGCTGACCGAGGAGATCACCGAGGGCAAGAAGCGCATCGAGGAGCTGAAGAAGCGGGTGGGGGCCGAGGCCAGCGCCCGGTACCGCAGCGGCGGTCTGCCGCCCGAGGCGCACCTGATGCTCAGCGACGACCCTCAGCACTTCCTGGACGGGGCGAGCCGGATCCTGCAGGGCCAGCAGGCGGCCAAGGGGCTCATCGCCGAACTGTCGCGGACCCAGGCCGACTTGGAGGCGTACACCCAGGACGCGACCTCCCGGTTGAAGAAGCTGGAGTCCCACCGCGAGAAGAAGGAAGCGGCGAAGAAGGAGATCAAGAAGCAGATCGCCGCCGCCGAGAAGCTGGAAGCGACGCTGGAGAAGGAGGAGCGGGAACGGCTCCTCAGGATGGAGCAGGAGGCGCAGCGCGAAGCGCAGACCGCCTGGCTGGACTCCGGCGCCCTCCGGGCCACCGGCGGCAGGGCGACGCGGGACGGCGAGACGGCTGTCGCGTACGCGATGGCGCAGATCGGCAAGCCGTACGTCTGGGGCGCCGAGGGACCCGGCTCCTTCGACTGCTCGGGGCTGACGTCGCAGGCGTGGCGCGCGGGGGGCCGGGTCATACCGCGCACGTCCCAGGAGCAGTGGAGGCAGCTGCCGCGCGTCGACGTGAAGGACATGCGGCCCGGCGACCTGATCGTCTACTTCGACGACGCCAGCCACATCGGGATGTACCTGGGCGACGGGTCGATGGTGCACGCACCGCGTCCCGGCCGGGACGTGACGGTCGCCGGGGCCGGTTCGATGCCGATCCTGGGCGTCGTACGTCCGGACAAGTAGCGGCGGCCGAACGGACGGGGCGCGGGGGCGGCGGGGCGTGATGTTCGTCATGGCCCCGCACCCCGCCGACCCCGCCGGATGCGTTGCGGGGGGCGGCATATGACGCCGGCGGCCCTCCGCACGGCATTCCGTTGGGGTGCCGGGTGACGCTATGGTCCCCGTCTGGCGGAACGTCGATCGGCGTGCCGCCGCACCCTCGGGGGGAGGGAAGGAAACCGAGACCGATGCCCGTACCCGTACCGCGGCAGCGTGAGAACCCGGCCGTCGAGCACGGTCAGCCCGTCCTGCCGCGGCAGCAGCAGGCCGGCAGCAGCACGGAGAGCGCAGCAGCCGTCGCAGTCCGGGCAGCCGCGGACCGCGCCGCCCCGGCGGCTCCGGCCGCCCCGGCAGCCCCTGTCACGTCCGCGCAGAGCAACGACCTCACCCTGCTGGTGATCGAGGGCGACCCGGCGGGGACGTTCACCGTCCCGTCGCTGCTCGACGCCGCCGGCACCCGTGTCCGTATCCGCACCGCCCGCAACCTCACCGAGGCCGAGCGGCTGCTCACGGACGACGTGCACTGCATCCTGCTCGACCTGGCCCTGCCGGGGCCCTCCGGCGAGGACGGGGACGAGCTGGCGACGCTGCGGCACGTGCTGCGCCTCGCGCCCCGGCACGCCGTGCTGGCGCTGACGGCCGAGGCCGACGCCGAGCGGGCCGCCGAGGCGGTGCGCGTCGGCGCCCAGGACTACCTCTTCCGCGACGAGCTCGACGGCCGCCAGCTCAGCCGCGCCATCCGGTACGCCGTCGAGCGCAAGCGCGCCGACACCGCGCAGCACAAGCTGGCCGAGTCACGGCTGCGCGCCCAGGAGAACGCCCGTCTGGAGCGCGGCCTGCTGCCCACCCCGCTGCTGGAGGGCTCGAACCTGCGTTTCGCCTCCCGCTACCGGCCGGGACGCTCGCGCGCCCTGCTCGGCGGGGACTTCTACGACACGGTCCGCACCTCCGACGGCACGGTCCACGCGATGATCGGCGACGTCTGCGGCCACGGCCCGGACGAGGCCGCCCTCGGCGTGGAGCTGCGCATCGCCTGGCGGGCCCTGACCTTCGCGGGACTGTGCGGCGACGAGCTGCTCTCCACGCTCCAGCAGGTCCTGGAGCACGAGCGGGAGAGCGAGGAGATCTTCGCGACGCTCTGCACGGTCGACATCGCGCCGGACGGACGGCGGGCCGGTCTGTGCCTGGCCGGTCACCCGTCCCCGCTGATAGCCCGCCACGGCCGGGCCGCGCAGCTCCTCCCGTACGAGGACGGGGGCCCCGCGCTCGGCCTGCTGCCGCGCGCCCGCTGGTCGCGCCGCCAGGTCGAACTGGGCGGTTCCTGGAGCCTGATGATGTACACGGACGGCCTGATCGAGGGCCGCGTCGGCCCGCCGGGCTCGAAGCAGCGGCTCGGGCAGGACGGGATGGTGGAGATGATCAACCGCCAGCTCGCGGCCGGACTCGGCGGCGAGGACCTTCTGGAGGCCGCGGTCACCGAGGCACGGGACCTCAACGGCGGCGAACTGACCGACGATGTGGCGCTGCTGCTCCTCGACCGCGGCTGAGCGGCGCCCGTCCCGGGCGGCGGGCCGGCCCGGGACGGTTCCAGTCGTGACCGGCGCCCTAACGCCCGCCGTTGTACGGCCCGTACGGGCCGTCACTGCTGCTGCCGCCCCTGCGGCCGCCACCGCCGCCACCCGAGACCTGCCTGACCGCGGGCCGTACGTCGACCATGAAGACGATGGTCGCGACCAGACCGGCGATCTGCAGGAACAGCATCGGGACGAACAGGTTCACGGCGACCGTGACGCCCAGCAGGACCAGCCAGAAGACCTTGGTCTGCTTGTCGGCGGCGCGGTACGCGTCCTCGCGGGCCGTCGCGGCGAAGAACAGCGCCACCACGGCGAGGACGAGCATGGCGAGGTTGATCAACCACAACAGAGTGCCGAATGCCGAAAGCAACATGCTGTACACCGCCTAGAGAGTGGATGAGCGCCTCGCGGCCAAGGTACCCGGACAACGAGCCGGACACCCACAAAGGTGCCCGGCTCGCGCTCGTATCGCCCGCTTGCCCTGTCCGCCCCGCCTGCCTGACTTGGCCTACTTGTCGGCGGCCGGCGTGGCCTTCTTCACCGGCGCCTTGCGCGCGGGGGCCTTCTTCGCCGGGGCGGCCTTGGCCTCGGCGGCCTTCGGCCCGTCCGTGTCCGCCCTCTTCCCGGTCTCCGGGTCGGGCTCGACGGCGATGGCGATCTCGTTGATCTCCTCGGCCGCCTCGCCGCGCCAGGTCTTCACGCTCTGCTCGCCGTGCTCGGCGACCTTCTCGTACGTCTCGCGCGCCTTGACCACGTACTCGGCGGCCACTCCCACGCTCCGCAGCGCCAGGTCCTGCGCCTGCTCGCCCAGCTTCTTCAGGTCGGTGTCGAGCGCGCCGAGCACCTCGGTGACCTTCGCCTGGACGGTGGCCTGGGCCTCCTTGGCCTGGGTGGACACCCGGTCCTGGACGGTCTTCGGGTCGGTGTTGCGCACGGCGTCGATGCGCGCCGGGGCCTCGGCGCGCAGCTGCTCGATCAGCGCGGGCACCTTCTTCGCCTGCTGTACGGCGAGGTCCGCGGTGCCGGCCGCGAAGTAGAGGGGAGTCGGGTCGGTGAGGGTCTTGCGCAGGTCATCGGTGATGGCCATGACTGTGGTCCTCCCGGATCTCAGTTCACTGTGAGGGTGGTGTGCCTGCATCGCTGTCGCCGGCAGGGGCGTCCGTCACGGCGTCCGCTTCGGCGTCCGTCGCGTTCTCTTTGCGGAACGACTCGTAGATCTGCAGCAGAACCTGCTTCTGCCGCTCGTTGATCGACGGGTCGGCGAGTATGACGGCGCGCGTCTCCAGGTCCTCGCGCTCCCGCTCGTCGAGGATGCCGGCCTGCACGTACAGCGTCTCGGCGGAGATCCGCAGCGCCTTCGCGAGCTGCTGGAGGATCTCCGCGCTCGGCTTGCGCAGCCCGCGCTCGATCTGGCTGAGGTACGGATTGGACACCCCGGCGGCGTCGGCGAGCTGCCGCAGCGACAGCTGCGCGTTGCGCCGCTGCTCGCGCAGGTACTCACCGAGATTGCCGACGTTGAGCGATGCCATGTCCCGATAGTGCGCCATGGTTGCTAACTTTTGCAAGCGCATGCTTGCAAAAGTGTTACGTGTCGCCGCGACCGAGTACGGACGCACGCGGGCACCGCGCTGCGGGCGCGGGCGTCCCTGCACCCCCTGGACCTGCGGCAGGCACGGGCGGCCGTACGGGCCGTACGGCCCCGGAACGCGCGGTACGGCGACGCCTGCCGCTTCCGCGCCGGGCGTGGCTCCTCGTCCCGCCACGGGACGCGACCGCACTGCTGCGCGCGCCGGGGCGGGGACGGCCTGGTGGGCGGGTGTGATCGCGCGCAGGACCGTGCGGGGGCGGTGAGACCGCCGGGCTCGGCTCGTCGCCAGCCGTGAGCGCGTTGCCGTACCGGCTGGAACCGGACGCCGGGCAACGGTCCGCGCACCACGCGCCTCAGGCCCTTGTCGCGCGTGTTCCGGCCGGCGGCCTTCCGGCCGTCTCCGAGCGGAAGCCGTGACCGACTTCGGGGGCGAGACCGTGGTAGTGACGGAAGTTGTAGATGAGGGGGCTCCACACCGCGGGGTCGATGTGCTGGGTCCCCGGCACCACGATGCGCTCATCGGCGTGTACGCGTACGACCTGGCACTCGACGGTGAAGAACATGCCTGCGCCGCCGGCCGTCGTCGCGGTCACCCTCGCCTCCAGTTGCAGCGGGCACTCGGCGACGCGGACCGGCCGCACCTTCTCCGAATCCTGCGGCCGGAGCCCGGCGGCGGAGAACTTGTCGGCCTCGTACCGGTACACCGCGCGCTTGCCCGCCGGGACCGGGTCGGCGCCGGTGAGCGGCGCGAGGCGTTCCACGGACTCCCACAGGTCGGGCGAGGGCAGGTTGATCACCAGTTCCGGCCGCGCGGAGAGGTTCCGGACGGTCTGGCTCTCGCTGCCCAGGCCGAGGACGACGTGCTGTCCCAGCGCCCAGGCCGAGGAGACCGGCGCCAGGTTGCAGGAGCCGTCCTCGTTCTCCGAGCTCACCAGGACCACCGGCGTCCCGAAGTAGAGGATGCTCGGCCGGACCACCACGTGCCTGTCAGCGGTCGTCGCGGTCGTCGCGGTTGTCGTTGCCGTCGTTGCCGTCGTCATGACCGGAACGCTAGGCGCGGGACACTTCGATGCCGGCCGAAGTGACGTCCGGCGAGAATGATCCGGTGACCAGCCCCGACTCGTACGCCGACAGCCCGGATCTCGCCTCCCTGGCGGCCCTGTTGGCGGACCGTACGCGCGCCGCATTCTGCCTGGCACTGCTCGACGGCCGCGCCTGGACGGCGACGGAACTGGCCCGCATGGCGGGCGTGGCCCCCTCCACCGCCACCGGCCATCTGCACCAGCTGGTCGCGGGCGGGCTGCTGGCGCAGGAGCGCCGGGGCCGCCACCGTTACGTCCGCCTCGCGGGCCCGGACACCGCCGAGATGATCGAAGGTCTCGCGGCCCACGCGCCGCGGCGGCCGGCCCCCGTCCGTTCCCTGACGGACGCCCGCCGCCGCCGCGACCTGGCGCACGCCCGTACCTGCTACGACCACCTGGCGGGCGCCCTGGGCGTGGCGGTCACCGAAGCCATGACCGCCCGGGAGTTCCTCGCCTGGGACTACGGCCCGGCGCTCACCGCCTCCGGTGCCTCCTGGCTGCGCGGCCTGGGCATCGCCGACGACCGTCCCGGCACCTCCCGCCGCCCGCACGTCCGTACCTGTCTCGACTGGACGGAACGCCGCCCGCACCTGGCGGGCGCGGTGGGCGCGGCCCTGTTCCGCCACGCGGTGGACGCGTCCTGGCTCGTGTGCCGGGGCGGCACCCGCATCGTCACCCTGACGGACGAGGGCCGCGACGCGCTGCGCCGGCACCTGCCGCTCCCGGACGAGGTGCTGCGCACGACCCGGCTGACGGGGGCGGAGGAAGGCGCCGGCGCGCGGGCCTAGGCGCCGGTACGGCCGTCGGCCAGCTCCCGCAGGATGTCGAGGTGGCCGTTGTGGCGGGCGGTCTCCTCGATCAGGTGCAGCAGGATCCAGCGCAGATTGGGGTGCTTGCCGTTGCGCCCGGCGCGCTTCGCCTCGGTGTCCAGGTCGTGCTCGGCGACCAGCTTCCGGTAGCGGGCGCACTGGGCCTCGTACGCCGAGAGGAGATCGGCCAGGGGGACGTCGAGCGCGATGCGCATCTCCCGGTCCGGGTCCTCGTCCGTCCACGGCCCCTCGTCCTCCTCGCCGAGGAACGCCACCTGGAACCAGTAGTACTCCACCCAGTGGAGGTGGCTGATGAGCCCGCACAGGGTCATCAGCGGGGAGCCCGGCAGCGGCGCCCTGCGGGCGTCCTCCGGCGAGACGCCGTCGCACTTGGCGCGCGCGGTGTCGCGGACGTAGTCGAGGAAGGTGGCGAGCGAGGCGCGCTCGTCGGGCGTGGGAGGTTCGTCGGTTCGTGTCATCGGGGTGAATGTTCTTCGCCCGTACACCCGCTGTCGAGCGATTTTGTGCGGCCTGCGGCTCCAGGGGCGAATCTGGAGGATGCCCGGCAGTACGACGGGACAGCAGCGACACGGCGAGAAGGAGCGGCACACGTGACACACGGAAACGGCGGCGGCGACGACAGCGGTGCGGTGAAGCTCAGCCCCAGCAGCTGGGTGGCCGAACAGGCCGAGCTGTACGAGGAGTCCGGCGGCACCAGGGGCATCACGATGCAGGGCGCACCGTGCCTGCTGCTGGACTACGTCGGGCGGCGCAGCGGCATCACACGGCGCACCGTGCTGATCTACGGACGCGACGGCGACGACCATCTGATCGTGGCGTCGAAGGGCGGCTCCGACAAGCACCCACTGTGGTACCGGAACATCCAGGAGAACCCCGATGTGCGACTCCGGGTCGGTACCGAGCGGTTCCCGGCCCGCGCCGAGACGCTCTCCCCCGAGGAGAAGGCCCGGGTGTGGCCGCACCTGGTGGACGTCTTCGCGCCGTACGAGAGCTACCAGAAGAAGACCAGCCGCGACATTCCGGTGGTGCGGCTCCGGCGTACGGACGTGTGAGGCGGGACGTGTGAGGCGATGGGCCACCCGGCGTACGGCGGCGTACGGGCGGCCCCGCGCCGGGGGGCCGCCGGGGGACTTCCGGGCCCGTACGGCGCCGCCCGGTCGCCGGGTTGGTCCACGGCGGCAGGCAGGCGCTCAGGCCCGCAGCTCCGCCGGAAGCGGAAGCCGGTGGAGCACGTCGAGGCGGCTGACCGCCCGCGTCAGCACCACATAGAGCCGGTACAGGCCCCGCTCCTCGGCTCCGGCGATCTCGGCCGGTTCGACGGCGACGACGTGGTCGTACTCGAGGCCCTTGGCGAGCGTGGCGGGCAGCACGGACACCCGGGGCGTCTCCCCCAGTCCCGCCGCCTCCAGCGCCTCCCTGAGCTCCGCCACCCGCCCCGCGTCCGCGATGACGCCCACCGATCCCTCCCGGGCCCGTGCCGCCCGTACCGCGTCGACCGTCGCCGCCACCACGTCCGGCACCTGACGCACCGACAGTTCCCCGTCCGCGCGCAGCGACCGCCCTGGCGGTACGTCGACGTCCAGTGCTCCCAGCAGCCGGTTCGCCAGCTCCACGATCGCGGCCGGGACACGGAAGCCGGTGGTCAGCGGGACGACGGCGGCCGTGGGCCTGCCGAGGTGGGCGAGGAGTCCGGGCCAGGTGCGGGCGGCCCAGGGCGTCGTGCCCTGCGCGAGGTCGCCCAGCACCGTGACCGACCCGGAGCCGACCCGGCGCGCGATCGCCCGGCACTGCATCGGGGACAGGTCCTGCGCCTCGTCGATGACGACGTGACCGTAGCTTCCGGGACGCTCGACGAGTCCGGCGACCTCGTCGATCAGCACCAGGTCGGCGGCCGACCACCTGGCGCTCTTCCACGAGCGCGGCGGCTTCGCCCAGCGGACCGCCCCCCGCTCCTCCGGGGTGAGGAGCGGATCGGACGGGTCGGTGAGCACGGCGGCGACGATCTCCTCCGGCCGGACCTTCGGCCACACCGAGTCGACGAACGCCCCGACCGCCCGGGACCGCCCCATCCGCCGCAGCCACGCGTTGTCCGGCGGCCCGGCCCGCCGTTCGGCCTGGAGCTGGAGCGCCCGGACGGCGCGCGTGCGGACGCGTTCGCGGCCGACGGCGTACGGGGGCGCCTCGGCCCGTACCTCCGCGACGATCCGCTCCAGCTCGTCCAGCGGAATCCGCCAACGGTACGAACCGTCCGGCACGACGACGGTCTCGGCGGGCGCCGACACCCGCCCGTACAGCGCCCGGTGGAGCACGGCCGCCATCCGGGCGTCGTGCTTGACGGCGGCCGCCGCGGGGGTGTCCTGGGCGCGCACGGGGTGACGGCCGGTCTCGTCCTCGACCGTCGACTGCCTGATGCCGCTTTCGCCCAGGGCGGGCAGCACCTCGGAGATGTAGGAGAGGAAGGTCCGGTTGGGGCCGAGGATCAGCAGGCCGCCGCGCTTGAGGCGCTGCGGGTACGTGTAGAGGAGGTAGGCCGCGCGGTGCAGGCCGACAGCGGTCTTGCCGGTGCCCGGGGCGCCCTGCACACAGACGGATTCGGTGAGTCCGGAGCGTACGAGATCGTCCTGCTCGGGCTGGATGGTGGCGGCGATGTCGCGCATCGGGCCGACGCGGGGGCGCTCGATCTCGCCGGCGAGGATGCCGCTCCCCGGTACGCCGCCGGCTTCCTCCCCCGCCGCGAGCCGCTCGTCCTCCAGCCCGGTCAGGTCCTCGGACGCCCCCTTGCTCCATGGCGCCCAGCCGAACCGCCGGCGCACCGCCACGCCCTGCGGGTCGCGTGCGCTCGCCTGGTAGAAGGCGCGGGAGACGGGGGCGCGCCAGTCGATGACCAGCGGCGGGTCCGCGGGGTGCTCGGTGATGCGGCGGCGGCCGATGTGGTGGCTCCGGCCGTCGGCCAGGTCCAGCCGCCCGAAGAAGAGCGGGCTCTCGGGCTCCTGCCTCAACTCCTTGGCGTACGAGCGCAGATGGAAGCCGAGGGCTTCGGCGTCGGCACCGGAGGCGGAGACGTCCTCGCCGGTGACGACCCGCTCGCCGGCGCCTTCGGTCATCCGGGCGAGGGCCGCGCGGCAGAGGTCGTGGAAGGTCCGTTCCTGGCTGAGGGCATGGTCGGGTGACGTCATCCGCCCAAGATAACGTAACTGAGTAACTAATTTTACCGAGACTCAGAATCTCGTTTTCCGCAGCCCGCTTCCCTCAGCCCGTCCCTCAGCTGCCCGAACGCCAGGTCCGCCGCCGCCACCGCCCCCGCGGACACCTCCCGCGCGCTCTCCCCCGCATCGATCCGGCGCCAGTTCTCCTCGGCGAGGATCCGCTGCACGGCGACGATCTGTCCGGCCGCGAGCCGCGAGGCCAGGAGGTCCGGCCCGCCGAGCGCGGCGGCGAGCGCCTCCTCGGAACGCTTGACGTACGCGTGCAGCCGGGCCACCAGGCTCGGCGTCCCGTACAGCAGCCGGTGGAAGGCGAGCACGTCCGCGTCGTCGCAGAGCCCGGTCACCGGATCGCGCCGGCCGAGTCCGTCCAGGAAGTGCCGGTGCAGGGCGTCCAGCGGCGAGAGCCCGTCCGCGCGCCCGGCGGCCACCACCCGGGCCGCCTCGTCCTCGTGGTCGGCGAACCGGTGCAGCGCGAGGTCCTCCTTGGCGGGGAAGTACCGGAACAGCGTCGGCTTGGAGATCTCGGCCGCGGCCGCCACCTCGGCCACGGAGACCCCGTCGAAGCCCTTCTCCAGGAACAGGGCGATCGCGGCATCGGAGATCACCCGGTACGTCCGCTGCTTCTTGCGCTCGCGCAAACCACTCATGACGACGAAGCGTACGCGCTTGACCTCAACAGAACTTGAGGTCCCAGACTCGTGGAACGGGCAGCCGCACAGGCAGTCGCACAGGTACCGGCGGAGTGGGAGTGAACGTCATGCGCGCAATCCAGGTGGCGGAGTTCGGCGGCCCGGAGGTACTGGTGGCGACCGAGCTGCCGGACCCGGTGGCCGGGCCCGGGCAGGTGGTCGTCGAAGTCGCCGTGACCGACACCATCTACGTCGAGACGCAGATCCGCGGCGGCTGGGGCCCGCAGTTCGGCATCGAGCCGCCGTACGTGCCGGGCGGCGCGGCCGCCGGCACGGTACTGGCCGTGGGCGAGGGCGTGGACCCCGCGTGGACCGGCCGCCGGGTCGTGGCGGGGCCGGGCGCCCTCGGAACGTACGCCGAACGGGTCGCCGTCCCGCTCGACCGGCTGATCCCGGTCCCGGACGGCCTCGGCCTGCACGAGGCCGCCGCACTCGCGCACGACGGCGTCACCGGCACCGGCATCGCCGAGGCGGCCGGCATCCGGCCCGGCGAGCGGGTGCTGATCCTGGGCGCGTCGGGCGGCATGGGAACACTGCTGGTGCAGATGGCCCGTGCGGCCGGGGCCCGCGTCGTCGGGGCGGCGCGCGGCGAGCGGAAGCTGGGACTCGTACGGGAGCTGGGCGCCGACGCGGTCGTGGACTACTCCGAGGAGGGCTGGACCGACCGGGCCCGCGAGGCGCTCGGCGGCGCGGGGGCGGACGTACTGCTGGACGGCGTGGGCGGCGAGCTGGGCCTGGCGGGCTTCGCGCTGACGGCCGACGGCGGCCGCGTCTCGGCGCACGGCGCGTCCAGCGGCGGCTTCGCGGCCGTCGACGCGGGCGAGGCGGAACGCCGGGGGATCACGCTGCGCGGGATCAGCGAGGTCCAGTACGGGGCGGCCGACATCACGCGGTTGTCGGCGCAGGCCCTGGCGCAGGCGGCGGCGGGCCGCCTGCGCCCGGTGATCGCGGCCACGTTCCCGCTGGCCCGGGCCGCGGAGGCGCACGCGGCGATCGAGGCGCGGGCAGTGGCGGGCAAGGCGCTGCTCACGAGCCTGAGCGGGTGAGGCGCGGGAAACCCCGGTAGGACCGGTCCTGCCGGTGGCCGTCTGCTCCGCGGGGGTTCCGAGCCGGCGCGGGGCGTCGAGCGGCCGATCGCACGGAGGGCCCGCCCGGCCCCGCGGAACTCCGCGGAACAACGTAGAGAAGTCCGAGTCGCACGGGGTGCCGGTCTTCCTGCCGGACCCGCCCAGGGAGCGGATCCGGCCCGGCGGCAGACCGTGAGGCGGGGGCCAGGCCGCCCCTTGTGGCATCACATGGCACCGGGTGGCACCACTTGGTGCCACCCGGTGCCATGTGCCGCAAGGGACTCGCCCGGCACTTCGACGCGGACGACATCTTCACGGTCACCAAGCAGGGGCTCGACTTCTTCCACGACAACTTCGA
>NZ_JBSFUB010000110.1:0-22166 GCF_053591575.1 Streptomyces altiplanensis
CGCCGGGCGCCTGGCGCCGCGTCAGACGCAGGGCCGTCACGGCGGCACGGAGCCGCTGCCCCCGCGGGCGCGCCCGGCGGTCGTCGTCGCGCAGCTCGTCGAAGAGGCCGAGGTAGCGGGCGCAGATCCGGTCGGGGGCGTAGCGGGCGGCCTTCTCACGGGCGGCGTCCGCCATGGCACCGCGTCGCCCGGCATCCTGCATGAGCGATGCAAGCGCGTGGGCGAAGGCGTCGGAGCCTTCCTCCAGCGGGACGAGCACACCGTCCCGGCCGTCGCTGATGATCTCCCCGGGGCCGTGCGGGCAGTCGGTGGCCACGACCGGCACGCCGCAGTGCATGGCTTCCACGATGGTCATGCCGAAGGACTCGCCGTCGGAGGAGACGGCGGCGATGGCCCCCTTGGCCCACTCCGGCTCGATGGGGGAGACCGCCCCCATCAGCCGCACCCGGTCGTAGAGCCCCAGCTCGTCGATCCGCTGGCGCAGGAACGGCTTCTGCGGCCCGCGCCCGTAGATGCGCAGGGACCAGTCGGGGTACTGCGGGGCGATCTTGGCGAAGGCGTCCAGCAGCCGGTCGTAGCGCTTGATCCCCACCAGCCGCCCGGCCGCGACGATGGTGCGCGAGTCCCCTGTGGAGGGGGCGACACCGGGTGCGGGGACGCTGTTGGGGACGCACAGGATGCGGGTGGGCACCTGGGGCAGGGCGGCGCGGTAGCGGGCGGCGTCCGCCTCCGAGACGGTCACGAAGGCGTCCAGCCCGGCGAGCGCACGGTTCTGGTCCTCGCGCAGCTGGTCGCTGTGCATGTCGAAGGTCAGGTGCTCCTGGCCGATGCGCAGGTAGCGCGGCTCGCCGTAACGGGACAGATAGCCGTTGAGGACCGGACGGGTGGCGATGACGACGTCGGCGTCCGTCGCCCGGAGGTACGCGGCGACGCGCTCGTCGGTCAGCTGGCTGGGCGCGAGCGGGCCGTACTGCACGCCCTCGTCGGCGAACATGGCGCTGGGATCGGCCGCCTCGGCGGACCCGCCCGCGTAGTCGGGAGCGTCCGGGCGCCAGTCGATCAGAGGTCGCAGACGCACGCCGGGGCCCAGCTGGAGACTGGTCGTCTCCTGGGGGCGGTAGACGGAGACGACCTCCACCTCGTGGCCGGCGGCGGCCAGCGCGCCGCTGAGGTTGACCGTGGAGCGGATGGTCCCGCCGATCCCGTAGGCGTTGTAGATCAGAAAAGCGACCTTCACACTGTTCCCCGTCCCCTTGCGGCCGACATGCTTCCCCGTGGCCGGTACTCGGCCTGCCCGGCCGGCGGCGCGGGGTACAGACCAATTTGTGACTCAGATCCAGCGGGTGCCGGGATGGTTGTTCCGGGAAACCTGATTGTGTGTCATGTCACATGAGGGCCGCACGGCGGAGAGCCCCGCGGAGGGGGCCGCTGCTCGCGTGGCTGTGCGCCGGGAAACGGGGGTGGCTGCCCCGTCGGGGCCGGGCCCGGGGGAAACTGCTCGGGTGCGGGCCGGGGACGCCCGGGGAGGAGTCCGCCTTCGCGGACCGGCCGGCTGCCCGGCCGCCCGGCCCGGCTCCGGCAGAAAACCGTCCATGAGGAGAACGCCCGTGACAGTGGCCGAATGGCTGAGCGTACTGACCACGACCGACAGCCGCGAGAAGGCGCTGGATCTCGCACGGGGCGCCGTCGATGCGCGCCTGGCGGCCTGTGCGCAGGTCAGTGGGCCCGTGGCCTCCGTCTACTGGTGGGAGGGGGCCACCGAGACCGCCGAGGAGTGGCAGGTGGTCTTCAAGACGGCGGGCGCGCGGTACGCCGATCTGGAGGCGCACCTCAAGGCCGCGCACGACTACGAGACGCCCGAGATCATCGCTACGGCCATTGTCCGCGGCAGCGCGGAGTACCTGGCCTGGGTGGGGGAGGAGACCGCCCTCCCGGACACCGCCCTCCCGGACACCGCCGGCCCGTGATCAGTCCTGCGCGCGCTCGATCCGTACCGCGCACACCTTGAACTCCGGCATACGTGACGTCGGGTCCAGCGCCGGGTTCGTCAGGGTGTTGGCCCGGCCCTCGCCCGGCCAGTGGAACGGCATGAAGACCGTGTCCGAGCGGATCGAGTCCGTGATCCTGGCCGGGGCCACCGCCCGCCCGCGCCGGGACACCACCGACAGCCGGTCGCCCTCCGACACGCCCAGGCGCTGCGCGAGCCGCGGATGCAGCTCCACGAACGGGCCGGGCGCCGCCGCGTTGAGCTCGTCGACGCGGCGGGTCTGGGCACCGGACTGGTACTGGGCGACGACCCGGCCGGTCGTGAGGAGCACCGGGTACTCGGCGTCCGGCTCCTCGGCCGCCGGCCGGTGGGTGACGGGGACGAAGCGGGCACGTCCGTCCTCCGTCGCGAAGCGGTCGAGGAAGAGCCGGGGCGTACCGGGGTGGTCGTCACCAGGAGCCGCGGAGGCCGCGGAAGACGCAGAGGCCGCAGAAGCCCCGGGAGCCGCGGGAGCCGTGTCCGGGCAGGGCCAGAAGACGCCGTCCTCCTCGGCGATACGGCGGTACGAGATGCCGGAGTAGTCGGCCGGGCCGCCCGCCGAGGCGCGGCGCAGTTCGGCGAAGACCTCCTCGGGGTCGACCGGGAAGCCCTTCTCGTGGCCGAGCAGGGCGGCCAGGGAGTGCAGGACCTCCAGGTCCGTCCGTACGCCCGGCGGCGGGTCGATCGCCTTGCGGCGCAGCAGCACCCGGCCCTCCAGGTTCGTCGTCGTTCCCGTCTCCTCCGCCCACTGGGTGACCGGAAGGACGACGTCCGCGAGCGCCGCCGTCTCGGACAGGACCACGTCCGCCACCGCGAGGAAGTCCAGGGAGCGCAGGCGCTCTTCGACATGGGCGGCACGGGGCGCGGAGACGACCGGGTTCGAGCCCATCAGGAGAAGGGACTTGATGTCGCCGCCGAGCGCGTCGAGGAGCTCGTACGCGCTGCGGCCCGGGCCCGGCAGGCTGTCGGGGTCCACGCCCCACACCCCGGCGACGTGCTCGCGCGCGGCCGGGTCGGTGAGCTTGCGGTAGCCGGGCAGCTGGTCGGCCTTCTGGCCGTGCTCGCGGCCGCCCTGGCCGTTGCCCTGGCCGGTGAGGCAGCCGTAACCGGACAGGGGGCGGCCCGCACGGCCCGTGGCGAGGCACAGGTTGATCCAGGCGCCGACGGTGTCGGTGCCCTTGGACTGCTGCTCGGGACCGCGCGCGGTGAGGACCATGCCGGCCGGGGCGTCGCAGAACATCCGTACCGCGTCGCGCAGCTGGGGGACGGGGACGCCGGTGATGCGCTCGACGAGCTCGGGCCAGTGCGCCATCGCGGCTGCCCGCGCCTCGTCCCAGCCGGCCGTGCGGCCCTGGACGAAGGTCTCGTCCGTACGGCCTTCGGACACGACGATGTGCAGCAGCCCGAGCGCGAGCGCCAGGTCGGTGCCGGGCCGGGGCGCGAGATGGAGGTCGGCCTGTTCGGCGGTGCGGGTGCGGCGCGGGTCGACGACGATGAGCGTGCCGCCGTTCTCCTTCAGCTCCGTGAGGTAGCGCAGCGCGGGCGGCATCGTCTCGGCGAGGTTCGACCCGACGAGGATCACGCAGCCGGTGCGCGGGATGTCCTCCAGCGGGAAGGGCAGACCGCGGTCGAGGCCGAAGGCCTTCTGGTGGGCGGCGGCGGCGGACGACATGCAGAAGCGGCCGTTGTAGTCGATCTGGGACGTGGACAGGACCACGCGGGCGAACTTGCCGAGCGCGTACGCCTTCTCGTTGGTGAGCCCGCCGCCTCCGAAGACCCCGACGGCGTCCGGTCCGTACACCTCCCGGGTACGGCCGAGCCCCTCCGCGATCTTCGCCAGAGCCTCCTCCCAGGTGGCCGGCTCCAGCCTGCCGGTGGCGGGGCGTCGCACCAGGGGCCCGGTCAGGCGCACCCGGGAGGAGAGCACTGCGGGCGCCGTACGGCCCTTGCCGCACAACGCGCCCCGGTTCACGGGGAAGTCCGTACGGTCGACGACCTCCACCACGTCGCTGTCGCTGTCCGCCGCGGCGGCTCGCAGCTTCATGCCGCACTGGAGCGCGCAGTACGGGCAGTGGGTGGGGGTCGACGGCGGGGTGGCGGCCGGAGCGGGGGAGGTGCGGGGCATGCCGTCAGCATGCGACGGCGGTGTTACGGCGACGGTCGCCCAGGTGTTACGCCCCCGGTACGCCCGGCTCCGCCCGGCCCCTGCCGCCCGGTGAGGCGGCAGGCCCGGCCGGCACCCGGGCGGCCGTCAGTCCGCCAGCGCTTCGGCCACACCGGTCTCCTCGCGCCCCAGGAAGCGCGGGTCGGGCTCGGTCGCGGCGTCGAGCGCCGCCTTGCCGGCCGCGAAGATCTCCCGTACGCCGCCGTAGTACCAGGTCGCGTCGCGTCGGGCGTCGACCCCGACACCGTACGCGTCGACACCGGCGGACCGGCACAGCGCGATCGCCCGGCGGATGTGGAACCCCTGGCTCACCAGGACCGCCCGGTCCACCCCGAAGATCTTCTTGGCGCGTACGCAGGAGTCCCAGGTGTCGAAGCCCGCGAAGTCGCTGACGATGCGCTCGTCGGGCACGCCGCGCTCGGTCAGGTAGGTGCGCATGGCGTCCGGTTCGTCGTACTCAGCCCGGCTGTTGTCCCCGGTCACGAGCACGACCTTCGCCCTGCCCGCCCGGTAGAGCTCGGCCGCGGCGTCGAGGCGGTTCGCGAGGTACGGCGAAGGGCCGCCCTGCCGGAGGCCGGCCCCGAAGACGACGGCCACGTCGCGGGCCGGGGCGTCGGCCGTCGTCCTGACCCGGCTGTCGGCGGCGGCGTGCAGCCAGGTCGCGGGGGCGAGCGCGAGCACGGAGGCGAGCATGAGGGCCTGGACGGTACGTCGTCGGGCGCGGCGGGTGCGGGGTATGAGGTGCGGGCGCCTCAGTCGTCCGCCCGCCCACCGCTGTGCCCCGGCCCGTGCCCTGCCCCAGGAAAATCGCATGCTCTTGCCCGCCCCCGACTGGAATGATTTCGCCATGTCGAGACGATTCTGGCCCCTGTACGGTCTCCGGATCACGACTCCGCGCCTCGAACTGGCGCTGCCGGACGGCGATGTGCTCGACGAGCTGGCAGGCGTCGCGGCCGACGGCGTGCACGACGAGGCGTCCATGCCGTTCTCGGTGCCGTGGACGGACGGGTCGCCGCAGGACCGGGCGCGGGCGACCTTCCAGCACGTGCTGGGCACCGTCGCCGAGTGGCGGCCGGAGAAGTGGACGCTCAGCCTCGCCGTGCGGTGCGAGGGCCGGACCGTGGGCCGGCAGGACCTCGTGGCGGACAGCTTCCCGGTGACCAGGGAGGGGCAGACCGGCTCCTGGCTGGGGCTGGCACACCAGGGGCGCGGAATCGGCACCGAGATGCGGGCGGCCGTGCTGCACCTGGCCTTCGAGGGGCTGGGGGCACGGCATGTCACGTCCGCGGCGATGACGGACAATCCGCGTTCGCTGCGGGTGTCGGAGAAGCTCGGCTACCGGCCGGACGGCCTGCTGGTGGAGTCGGTACGGGGAGAGGCCAGGACGGTGCTGCGCCTGCGGCTGAGCCGGGAGGACTGGGAGGCGCACCGGACCGTGCCGGTGGAGGTGGCGGGCCTGGAACCGTGCCGGGAGCTGTTCGGGGTCTGACAGTCCTCTCCCGGCCGGCGCGGTGGGGCCCCCGACGGGCTGGATTCCTCGGCGGGGCGGGGGACGAGGAGCGGTCTGCCCGGCGCGGCCTCTGACACCGGCCCCGCCCGGCCGGTGAGGCCGCGGAAAACACCCGTCACCCTCACGCAACGAGGCGGCAACGTGAGCCCGGCAGTATCGGCCCATGACGGAGTCGGCAGCACACCGCGAGTCCATTCCTCTCGACAGCACGGCGCAACTGCTCACCCGCGTCACCGCCCAGCTCGGCACGCAGCTGAGGTACGTCTCCCTGAACGGAACCCGCCGTCCGATGACCCCGCCCCCGCCCTCCCGGCCCTCCCGGCCCTCCGCGCCGCCCACCCTCGTCGCCGTCGCCCACGGCAGCCGCGACCCCGACGCCCTGCGCACCGTCACCGCGCTGCTGGAGCGCGTCCGCGAGCTGCGACCGGGGCTCGACGTACGCCTCGGCCACATCGAACTCAACGAGCCGCTGCTGACCGACACGCTCGCGGACCTCCACCGCGGCCGGGGCGGCGACGCCGTGCTCGTACCGCTGCTGCTCGGCCGCGGCCACCACGTCAAGTACGACCTGCCGCAGGCCGCCGCCACCGCCCCCCACCTGCGCACCCGGATCGCCGCCCCGCTCGGCCCGCACCCCCTGCTCGTCGAGGCGCTGTACGCCCGCCTCACCGAGGCCGGCTGGCAGGCGTCCGACGCCGCGCACCCGGGAAGCGGCATCGTCCTCGCCGCCGCGGGCTCCCGCGACCCCGAATCGGCCGCCGACACCCGTCGCACCGCCGCCCTGCTCAGCGAGCGCCTCGGCGGGGTCCCCGTCGTCCCCGCCTACGCGTCCGCCGCCTCGCCCACCGTCCCCGAAGCCCTGCGCGCCCTCGCCGCACGCGGCCGCCACCGCGCCGCCGTCGCCTCGTACTTCACCGCGCCCGGCCGCTTCGCCGCGCAGAGCGCCGCCGCCGCGCCCCGGATCGCCGCCGCGCCGCTCGGCACCCACCCCGCCCTGGCCCGGCTCCTCCTGCTCCGTTACGACCAGGCTCTCGCCTCCCGCTCCACGACGTCCCGGCACCAACTGGCCGCCGCCTGAGCCCCGACTGTCACTGCCTGCGTCTACTGTCGGTGCATGGAAGGCACAGCGCACGACGCCCCACACGCCGAAGACCGACCGGCCGCCGCCCCACCGCACGACGCCCCGTTCCCCCACGTCCCGCTCCACGACGCCCTCTACGACGGCGCCGCCACCGAGCGCTGGGCCGCCGAGCCCGACAAACGGCCCGGCAGGACCGCCTTCCAGCGCGACCGCGCGCGCGTGCTGCACTCCGCCTCGCTGCGCCGCCTCGCGGGAAAGACCCAGGTGGTCACCCCCGGCTCCAGCAGCCAGGTCTGGGACGCCAGTCCCCGCACCCGCCTCACCCACTCCCTCGAATGCGCCCAGGTCGGCCGCGAGCTGGGCGCGGCCCTCGGCTGCGACCCGGACCTCGTCGAGGCGGCCTGCCTCTCCCACGACATGGGCCACCCGCCCTTCGGGCACAACGGCGAGCAGGCACTCAACGACTTCGCCAAGGACTGCGGCGGCTTCGAGGGCAACGCCCAGTCGCTCCGCCTCCTGACCCGCCTCGAACCGAAGCGTTTCGTACGGTCGGAGCCGGGCGGCGAGATGGTCAGCGTCGGCCTCAACCTCACCCGCGCCGCCCTCGACGCCGCCACCAAGTACCCCTGGCCGCGCGGCGCCCACCCCACGGACCCCGGCTCGGTGAAGTTCGGGGTCTACGAGGACGACCTGCCCGTCTTCACGTGGGCCCGCGAGGGCGCCCCGGCCCACCGCCAGTGCTTCGAGGCCCAGGTCATGGACTGGGCCGACGACGTGGCGTACTCGGTGCACGACTTCGAGGACGGCCTGCACGCCGGCCACCTCGACCCCAACGTCCTCTTCGCCGAGCCCGAGCGCCAGGACGTCTTCGCGGTGGCGATCGGCAGGTACGTGCCGGAGGACACCAGCCCCGAGGAGCTGGCGGAGGCCCTCGACCGCCTCCTCGACCAGGAGTGGTGGCCGCACGGCTACGACGGGTCCGCCGTCGCCCAGGCCCGGCTGAAGGACGCGACCAGCCAGCTCATCGGCCGCTTCTGCCTGTCCGCCGAGGGCGCCACCCGCCAGGCGTACGGAACGGGCAGGCTCACCCGGTACGCCGCCGAGCTGGTCGTCCCGCGCGAGGTCCGCCACGAGTGCGCCGTCCTCAAGGCCGTCGCCGTCCGTTACGTCATGCAGCGCGACGAACAGGAGCGGCTCCGCGCCGACCAGCGCATCGTCGTCGCCGAGCTCGCCGAGGCACTCACGGCCCGCGTCCCCGAGGGCCTCGACCCCCAGTTCCGCGCGCTGTTCGCCGCCGCGCCCGACGACAGGGCCCGCAAACGCGTGATCGTCGACCAGATCGCGTGCTTCACGGACGCCGCCGCCCGGTCCCTGCACGCCCGGCTCACCACCCGCGCGCCGCACCACCCATGACCGCGCCACCGGAACCGGTCCGCGGCCGCGCGGTCCGCGGCCGCGCGGTCCGCCGTCGCCCGGCGCGGCTGCCACGCCGTGCCCGCACCGCTCCCGGACCTCCCCGGAGCCACCCCGCGACACGCCCACAGCACACCCCCCTCTTCCCCCATCACGCTCCGTGCGGGACGCTCGAATACGGCGGCACAGTGTGGGGCAGGCACAGAGGAGGCACCAAGTGGTCGACGCAGATCTGACGTTCGTCATCGTCGGTGGGGGGCTGGCGGGCGCGAAGGCCGCCGAGACCCTCCGCAGTGAGGGGTTCACCGGCCGGGTGATCCTCATCGGGGACGAACGCGACCATCCCTACGAACGCCCTCCCCTGTCCAAGGGGTTCCTGACCGGCGAGAAGGAACGCGACACCGTCTTCGTCCACGACACCGGGTGGTACGCACAGGCCGACATCGAACTGCACCTCGGCCAGTCCGTGGTCCACCTCGACCGCGCGACCAGGACGGCCGTGCTCGGTGACGGCACCGCCCTGCGCTACGACAAGCTGCTGCTCGCCACCGGTTCCGAGCCGCGCCGCCTCGACATCCCCGGCACCGGCCTCGCCGGCGTCCACCACCTGCGCCGCCTCTCCCACGCCGAGCGGCTGCGCGGCGTACTGGCCTCCCTCGGCCGCGACAACGGGCACCTCGTCATCGCCGGGGCCGGCTGGATCGGCCTGGAAGTAGCGGCCGCCGCGCGCGGTTACGGCGCCGAGGTCACCGTCGTCGAACCCGAACCGACCCCCCTCCACCAGGTCGTCGGCCCCGAGCTCGGCCAGCTCTTCACCGACCTGCACAGCGAGCACGGAGTCCGCTTCCACTTCGGCGCCCGCCTCACCGAGATCGTCGGCCAGGACGGCATGGTCCTCGCCGCCCGCACCGACGACGGCGAGGAGCACCTCGCCCACGACATCCTCGCCGCGATCGGCGCCGCCCCGCGCGTCGCGCTCGCCGAGGCCGCGGGCCTCGACCTGGCCGACCGCGCGCACGGCGGCGGCATCGCCGTGGACGCCGGGCTGCGCACCTCCGACCCCGACATCTACGCCGCCGGCGACGTCGCCGCGGCGCACCACCCGCTCCTCTCCACCCGGCTGCGCGTCGAGCACTGGGCCAACGCGCTGAACGGCGGCCCGGCCGCCGCCCGCGCGATGCTGGGCCAGGAGGTGTCGTACGACCGTGTCCCGTACTTCTTCTCCGACCAGTACGACCTCGGGCTCGAATACTCCGGCTGGGCGCCCCCCGGCACGTACGACCAGGTCGTGATCCGCGGTGACACGGGAAAGCGCGAGTTCATCGCGTTCTGGCTGAAGGACAACCGGGTCCTGGCGGGCATGAACGTGAATGTGTGGGATGTCACCGAAACCGTCCAGGCGCTGATCCGCTCCGGAGCCCCGGTGGACACCTACGCCCTCTCCGACCCGTCCGTGGACCTGGCCTCCCTGCTCGGCTGACCACCCGGCCGGCCGCTCGGCGGCCGCTCGGCCGACGGAAGTGTCCGAGCACCGCCGTACACTTCACGCGTGGCAGGCAGGATCAACGATGACGACGTGAAGGCGGTCCGGGACGCGGTCCCGATCGACGCCGTTGTTTCCGAGTATCTCCAGCTCCGCAACGCCGGCGGCGGCAATCTGAAGGGCCTGTGCCCCTTCCACGACGAGAAGTCCCCGTCCTTCCAGGTCAGCCCGAGCAAGGGTCTTTTCCACTGCTTCGGCTGCCAGGAGGGCGGCGACACGATCGCCTTCGTGATGAAGATCGACCACCTCTCGTTCTCCGAGACGGTCGAGCGCCTCGCCGCCCTGGCGGGCATCACCCTGCGCTACGAAGAAGGCGGCTACAACCCCGCGCACCAGCGCGGCGAGCGCGTCCGCCTGGTCGAGGCGCACAAGGCCGCCGCGCAGTTCTACGCCGAACAGCTCGACTCCGCCGAGGCGGAGATCGGCCGGAAGTTCCTGGCCGAGCGCGGCTTCGACCAGGACGCCGCCCGGCACTTCGGCGTCGGCTACAGCCCGGCCGGCTGGGACCACCTCACCCGCTACCTGCGCGGCAAGGGCTTCTCCGACAAGGAGCTGACCCTCTCCGGCCTCTCCCAGGAGGGCCGCCGCGGCCCCATCGACCGCTTCCGCGGCCGCCTGATGTGGCCGATCCGCGACATCACGGGCGAGGTCGTCGGCTTCGGCGCGCGCAAGCTGCGCGAGGACGACAACGGGCCGAAGTACCTCAACACCCCCGAGACGGCGATCTACAAGAAGTCCCAGGTCCTGTACGGCATCGACCTGGCCAAGAAGGAGATCGCCAGGACCAGCAGGGCGGTGGTCGTCGAGGGGTACACCGACGTCATGGCCTGCCACCTGGCCGGCGTCACCACCGCGATCGCCACCTGCGGCACGTCCTTCGGCGGCGACCACATCAAGATCCTCCGCCGCCTCCTCATGGACAACGCATCGGCCGAGGTCGTCTTCACCTTCGACGGCGACGCGGCCGGCCAGAAGGCGGCGCTCCGCGCGTTCGAGGACGACCAGAAGTTCGCCGCCGAGACGTCCATCGCGATCACGCCCGGCGGCATGGACCCCTGCGACCTGCGGCTCGCCAAGGGCGACGCGGCGGTGGCGTCCCTGGTCGAGACGCGTACGCCCCTCTTCGAGTTCGCCATCCGCCACGTCGTGTCCCGGCACAACCTGGAGACCCCGGCCGGGCGGGCCGCCGCGCTCGACGAGGCCGCGCCGATCGTCGCCAACATCAAGAACATCGCGATCCAGCACGAGTCCGCGGTCCAGCTCGCGGGCATCCTCGGCATCCTCGACACCCAGTTCGTGGTCAAGCGCGTCGCGCAGCTCGCCCGCTGGGCGCGCGACCGGGGCGGCCGCGGGCCCGCCGCGCCCCAGGACCGCCGGCCCACGCCCTCGTACGACATGGGCCCCGCCCTGCCCCCCGGCCCGTCCGGCCCCGCGCTGAATCTGCGCAGCCCCGCGCACCGTACCGAGCGCGAGCTGCTGAAGCTCGCCCTCCAGCGCCCCGAGCTGGTCTCCCCGGCGTTCGACGCGTACGGGGCGGACGAGTTCACCGCCCCGCCGTACGCCGCCGTGCGCCAGGTCATCGAGGAGGCGGGCGGCGCGGAACAGGGCGCGCAGGACACCTCCGACTACCTGGCGAGGGTCCGCGAGACCGCCCCCAACGACACGGTGCGCGCGCTGGTCACGGAGCTCGCCGTCGAGCCGATCATGCGCAAGACCGTCGACGAGATCTACGCCGGCGAGCAGCTGATCCGGGTCCGCCTGCGCGCGGTCGACCGCCGCATCCTGGACGTCCAGGGCACGCTGGCCCGCCTCGGCGGCCCGCACGCCGACCCGCAGCAGCTCGCCGCCGTACAGAACGAGCTGTGGGTCCTCCAGCAGTACGCCCAGTCCCTGCGCAACCACGGCGCGGCCGCGCTCTGACGGCTCCTGCCGCCCGGTGACGGACCGGACCCAAAAAGTCACCGCACGCCCCTCGTGGCGGTGATGTGTCGTACCCCACACTGGGTGGCGGTGCCTGAGTCCTCGGAGCGCGGCCGGCCCACGCCGAGTGGGCCCCCCACACCCGCGGATCCGCTCATCGTGTACGGGACGGACGGTGGCCCGGTGGCCGCTCCCGTCCCGCTGCCGCACGCCCCCCGAACCGGCAGCGATCACCTGGAGGTCGCCCCCCGTGCAGACCCAGACCCAGAGCCAGCCCCCGACGTTGACCGACGTCATCACCACGGTCCCTCCGCAGAGCCGGGGCGAATTCCACCCCGGAACCGAGGCCGCAGACCCCGCAGGGGCCGCAGAGGCCGCAGAGCCCGCAGAGCCCGCAGAGCCCGCAGAGGTCGTGGAGCTCGTGGAACTCGTGGAAGCCGAAGTCCTCGTCGAGGACCCGGTGGACGCTCCCGGAACACCGGAGCCGCCCGGGCGGCGGCGCGACGCCCGCGCCGACAGCGGGGGCCCGTCCTCCGACCTCTTCCGGCAGTACCTGCGCGAGATCGGCCGCATCCCGCTGCTCACCGCGGCCGAGGAGGTGGACCTGGCCCGCAAGGTCGAAGCCGGGCTCTTCGCCGAGGAGAAACTCGGCAGCGTCCGCGACCCGGACTCCCAGCTCGCCGTCGACCTCGACAGACTCGTGGTCATGGGCCGGATGGCCAAACGCCGCCTGATCGAGGCGAACCTGCGGCTCGTCGTGTCCGTCGCCAAGCGTTACGTCGGCCGCGGTCTGACCATGCTCGACCTGGTCCAGGAGGGCAACCTCGGGCTCATCCGCGCCGTCGAGAAGTTCGACTACGCCCGCGGCTACAAGTTCTCGACGTACGCGACCTGGTGGATCCGCCAGGCCATGTCCCGCGCGCTGGCCGACCAGGCCCGCACCATCCGCGTCCCGGTCCATGTCGTCGAGCTGATCAACCGCGTCATCCGCGTCCAGCGCAGGATGCTCCAGGAACGCGGCTACGAGCCCACCCCGCAGGAGGTCGCCGCCCACCTCGAACTCACCCCGGAAAGGGTCGGTGAAGTCCTGCGCCTCGCCCAGGAACCGGTGTCGCTGCACGCACCCGTGGGCGAGGAGGACGAGGTGGCGCTCGGTGACCTCATCGAGGACGGCGACGCCGCGTCCCCCGTCGAGTCGGCCGCCTTCCTCCTCCTGCGCGAGCACCTGGACGCCGTGCTCTCCACGCTCGGCGAGCGCGAACGCGAGGTCGTCCAGCTCCGGTACGGCCTGGCCGACGGCAGGCCCCGCACCCTGGAGGAGATCGGGCGCCTCTTCGGCGTGACGCGCGAACGCATCCGCCAGATCGAGTCCAAGACCCTCAGCAAGCTCCGCGACCACGCCTTCGCCGACCAGCTCCGCGGCTACCTGGACTGACCACCGGCCCGCCCGGACAGCACGACGAGGGCGCACGACGAGGGCGCACGACGACGGCGCCCGGCCACCGGGCCGGGCGCCGTCGTCCGCGCACTCGGGTCAGGAGCCGTCCACGGGGCCGCCCCCCTCGGCCGCGTTCTTCCCGGCCCTGCGGCGCGCGTCGAACGTGGCCCCGATCCCCACGCCGATGCACATGCCGCACGCGATTCCGGTCGCCACGTTGTCGAGCAGCAGCCCGGCGGCGGCACCGACCGACATCCCGAGCGACAGCCCGACCGCGAGGCCGGAGGTGTCACTGCGTGCGTTCCGGTCCGCGCTCTTCTTCTCCGTGCTCTCTGCCATGGTCAGTCAGTCCACTTCTGCCACCGCCTGAGCGAACTGCGCCGCGTACAGACGCGCGTACGCGCCCTCCGCCGCCAGCAGTCCCTCATGCGTCCCCTGTTCAACGATCGAGCCATTCTCCATCACCAAGATCACATCCGCGTCCCGGACGGTGGAGAGCCGGTGCGCGATCACGAAGCTCGTACGGCCGTGGGCCAGCCGTGCCATCGCCTTCTGGATCAGCACCTCCGTCCGGGTGTCGACCGAGCTCGTCGCCTCGTCGAGGACCAGGATCACCGGATCGGACAGGAACGCCCGCGCGATCGTGATCAGTTGCTTCTCGCCCGCGCTGACTCCCGACCCCTCGTCGTCGATCACCGTGTCGTACCCGTCCGGCAGCGTCCGTACGAACCGGTCCGCGTGGGCGGCCCGCGCCGCCTCCTCGATCTCCTCGCGCGTGACGCTGCGCGACGGCTGCGCCCCGTACGCGATGTTGTCGGCGATCGTCCCGCCGAACAGCCAGGTGTCCTGGAGGACCATCCCGATGCCCGAGCGCAGGTCCTCCCGCGTCATCTTCGCGATGTCGGCACCGTCGAGAGTGATCCGGCCGCCCGTCACCTCGTAGAACCGCATCAGCAGATTCACCAGCGTCGTCTTGCCCGCCCCCGTCGGCCCGACGATCGCGACCGTCTGCCCCGGCTCGACCGCGAGCGACAGGTTCTCGATGAGCGGTTTGTCCGGCTCGTACCGGAAGGACACCTTCTCCAGTGCGACCCGGCCCTCGGGAGCGGACGGCAGCTGCGCCCGCTCCGCGTCCGCCGCGTCGGGCTCCTGCTCGTCCGCGTCGAGCAGTTCGAAGACCCGCTCGGCCGAGGCGACGCCCGACTGCACCAGGTTCGCCATCGAGGCGACCTGCGTCAGCGGCATCGAGAACTGCCGCGAGTACTGGATGAACGCCTGCACGTCGCCGATCGACAGCGTGCCGGACGCGACCCGCAGCCCGCCGACCACCGCCACCAGCACGTAGTTCAGATTGCTCACGAAGAACATCAGCGGCTGCATGATCCCGCTGTTGAACTGCGCCTTGAACCCGGCCTCGTACAGCGCGTCGTTCTGCTCCCGGAACGCCTCGGCCGACTCCTCCTGCCGCCCGAAGACCTTCACCAGCGCATGACCGGTGTACATCTCCTCGATGTGCGCGTTGAGCTTGCCCGTGGTCTTCCACTGCTGCACGAACTGCGGCTGCGACCGCTTGCCGACCTTCGCCGCCACCACCACCGACAGCGGTACGGTCACCAGCGCGACCAGCGCCAGCAGCGGCGACATCCAGAACATCATCGCCAGCACACCCACGATGGTCAGCAGGGAGTTGATGAGCTGGCCCATCGTCTGCGCCATGGTCTGCGAGATGTTGTCGATGTCGTTCGTCGCCCGGCTCAGCACCTCACCCCGCTTCTGCCGGTCGAAGTAGCTCAGCGGCAGCCGCGACAGCTTCGCCTGCACGTCCTCGCGCATCCGGAACACGGTCCGGTTGATGACCCGGATCGACAGCCGCGACGACACCAGCATCAGCAGCCCCGCGCCCACGTACACCGCGAGCACCAGCAGCAGTACGTCGCCGACCGCCCCGAAGTCGATGCCCCGCCCGGGGACGAAGTCCACCCCGGAGAGCATGTCCGCGAGCCCGTCGTCGCCCTCCTCCCGCAGGCCCTCGACGGCCTGCGCCTTGCTGCCGCCGTCCGTCATCTGCCGGCCGACGACCCCCGCGAAGACCAGGTCGGTCGCCCGCCCCAGGATCTTCGGGCCGATCACCGAGAGCGCGACGCTCAGCACGCCCGCCGCCAGCATCCACCACAACGTGACCCGTTCGGGAGCGAACTGCCGCAGCAGCCGCTTCCCCGAGCCCTTGAAATCCATCGACCGCTCGGCCGGCGCGCCGCCGGCCATCATGCGTCCACCGGGCCCGCTCATGCCGCCTCAGCCTCCGTCAGCTGGGAGAGCACGATCTCCCGGTACGTCGCATTGCTCTCCATCAGCTCGTGATGGCGTCCCGTGCCGACCACCCGGCCCTCGTCCAGGACCACGATCCGGTCGGCGTCGCGGATGGTCGACACCCGCTGGGCGACGATCACCACCGTCGCCTCCGCCGTCTCCCGCGCCAGCGCGGTCCGCAGCGCCACATCGGTCGTGTAGTCCAGAGCCGAGAAGGAATCGTCGAACAAGTAGATCTCCGGCCGCCGCACCAGCGTCCGCGCGATGGCGAGCCGCTGCCGCTGCCCGCCCGACACGTTCGTGCCGCCCTGCGCGATCGGCGCGTCCAGTCCGCCGTCGAGCCGCTCCACGAACTCCCGTGCCTGCGCCACCTCCAGCGCGTTCCACAGTTCCTCGTCCGTGGCGTCCGGCTTCCCGTACCGCAGATTCGTGGCGACCGTCCCGGAGAACAGATAGGGCTTCTGCGGAACCAGCGAGACGGTCTTCGCCATCAGCGCCGGATCGAGCGTCCGTACGTCGACCCCGTCCACCAGCACCTCCCCGTCCGTGGCGTCGAACAGCCGGGGTACGAGCCCGAGCAGCGTCGACTTCCCGCTGCCCGTCGACCCGATGATCGCCGTCGTCTCACCGGGGCGGGCCACCAGATCGATGCCCCTGATCACCGGCTCCTCCGCGCCCGGATAGCGGAACTCCGCCCCGCGCAGCTCCAGTTGTCCATGCCGGCGCAGTTCCCGTACCGGACTGGCCGGCGGTACGACGCTCGACGCCGTGTCCAGGACCTCCTCGATGCGCTCGGCGCACACCTCGGCGCGCGGCACCATCATGAACATGAAGGTGGCCATCATCACGGCCATCACGATCTGCATCAGGTACGCGAGGAACGCCGTCAGCGCCCCGATCTCCATGCCGCCGTTGTCGATCCGGTGCGCGCCGAACCAGACCACCGCGACGCTGGAGACGTTCACGACCGTCATCACGATGGGGAACATCAGCGCCATCAGCCGCCCCGAGGACAGCGACACGTCCGTCAGCGCGGTGTTCGCCTCCCCGAAGCGGCCCTTCTCGTACTCGTCCCGCACGAAAGCCCTGATCACGCGATTGCCGGTGATCTGCTCGCGCAGCACCTGGTTGACCGTGTCGAGCCGCTCCTGCATCGTGCGGAACAGCGGCCGCATGCGCCGCACGATCAGGCTCACGGAGATCCCGAGCACGGGCACGACCGCGAGCAGCACGCCCGACAGCGGCACGTCCTGGCCGAGCGCCATGACGATGCCGCCCACGCACATGATCGGCGCCGACACCATCAGCGTGAACGCCATCAGCACCAGCGTCTGGACCTGCTGGACGTCGTTGGTCGTACGCGTGATCAGCGAGGGCGCCCCGAAGTGCCCGACCTCACGGGCCGAGAAGCTCTGCACCCGCTCGAAGACGGCCGCCCGCACGTCCCGCCCGAGCGCCGACGCGGTCTTCGCGCCGTAGTGGACGGCGCCGATGTTGCAGACCACCTGGACGAGGCTGACGGCGACCATGACGGCGCCGAACTCCAGGATGTAACCGGTGTCCCCGGTCACGACACCGTTGTCAATGATGTCCGCGTTGAGGGTGGGCAGGTAGAGGGAGGCGGAAGTCTGCAGCAGTTGCAGCACCACCAGCAGGGCGACGGGTTTCTTGTACGGGCCCAGACGGGCCCGCAGGAGTCTTATGAGCACACGAAATCTCTCGGAGTCGGCAGGGCGGGGGATCGCCCCATCCTCCGACACCCGGCGCCGGTATTTCCAAGGGATTACCCCATCACCGGGTCAAGACTTCAGGCCCCGAACGCTCCGGGATGGATCTGGTCCCGCGTCGCGCCGTACTGCTGACGCACCGCCTGCCCCACCGCCACCTCGTCGCCCGGCTCCAGCACCTGCGCCGCCGCCCCCTGCCAGGCCGGCGGGGTGTGCGGAGCCAGCGTGCCCTGCGACACCCCGAGCGCCCACGCCGCCTGCCGGGCCGCGCCCAGCGCCGCGTACTCCGCGGGCTGCGGCACGACCACCTGCGTACCGAAGATCGCGGGCGCCGCCGCCTGCACGGCGGGCAGCTCGGCGGCGGCCCCCAGCAGGAAGACCCGCCGCACCTCCACGCCCCGCCCCCGCAGCACGTCCATGGCGTCGGCCAGCGAGCACAGCATGCCCTCGAAGGCCGCCCGTGCCAGGTGCTCGGGCTTCATCGACTCGCGCCGCAGTCCGCTCAGGCTCCCGGCGGTGTGCGGGAGTTGCGGCGTACGCTCACCCTCCAGGTACGGCAGCAGGACGAGGCCGTACGACCCGGGCGACGACTTGAGCGCCAGGTCGGAGAGCCCCTCAAGATCCGTCCCCAGCAGCTCGGCCGTGCCCCGCAGCGCCCGTACGGCATTGAGCGTGTGCACGACCGGCAGGTGCATTCCGGTGGCGTCCGCGAACGACGTGATGAGACCGCTCGGATCGACCAGCGCCTCGTGGTGCACGGCCATCACCGAACCGGAGGCCCCCAGGGACACCACGGCGTCCCCGACGCCGACGCCGAGCCCGAAGGCCGCGGCCATCGTCTCGCCGGTCCCCGCGGAGATCAGCAGCCCCTCGGGCGTGGTCCCCGCGGCCTCGGAGGGACCGAGCACCTCGGGCAGCGCGGCCTGGTGCCCCAGCGCCAGCTCGACCAGGTCGGGCCGGTACGTACCGGTGGCGGCCGACCAGTAGCCGGTGCCCGAGGCCGCGCCCCGGTCGGTGGTCCTGCGGGCGGGCCGCCCGAGCAGCTGCCACACCAGCCAGTCGTGCGGCTGCATCACGGCGGCGGTCTGCCGCGCGGACTCCGGCTCGTTGCGCGCCAGCCAGCGCAGCTTCGCCAGCGGCTGCGCGGCCTGCGGCACGGACCCGACGGCCTCGGCCCAGGCCTGGCGTCCGCCGAGCGCGTCGACCAGGTCGGCGGCCGCGACCTGGGCCCGCTTGTCGTTGCCGAGCAGCGCCGGACGCACCGACGTGCCGTGGGCGTCCAGCGGGATCATGCCGTGCTGCTGCGCCGATACGCCGATGGCCTGCACGCCCTCGAGCAGCCCGCCGGACGCGGCCTCGCCCAGTGACAGCAGCCAGACCTGCGGATCGGCCTCGGCGGCCTTCGCCTCCACGGGGTGCGGGGCGTACCCCTGCCGCAGTACGGCACCCGTATCCGCGTCGCACACGACGATGCGCGTAGAACCAGACGAACTGTCCAAGCCGGCGACTATCCCCATGTACAAGATTCTGCCGCATGCGGGGCCGGGGCCGTGCCGCGCCCGGTGCCGGAGCTACGTGTTGGTCGTGCCCCAGTCGTCCTCGCCGCTCTGGCCCCGCTCGCGCAGCGACCGCACCCGCTCGGACACGGAGCCGGGCACCCGGTCCCCGACCTTGTCGCTGACCGTGTGGAGCGCCTTGCCCGCGATGTCGCGGCCGTTCTGGGCGGCGGACTCGGCGGCGTTGCGCACGGCGGGGTTCTGGGCGATCTGGCGTGCGGACTTCTTCAGCTGCTCGTAGCGTTCGCGCCCGGATCGGGTCCCGAGCACGTACCCGATGGCCAGTCCGGCGATGAATGTGAGCCGGTAGCGCATGGCTGTCACCCTTCTCTTGCGTCGGCGGTCCCCTGACGCCGTGGGAGTCCCGGACCGCGGGGGCTGTGCTGGGCGCCTACCCGGAGACGTCTGTGATCACCCCGGGAGATACCGATTGGCGGAGCACCCCCCTGCTTGCGCTAATGTATGTGTCGCAGCGAGCACACGCCCCCCGGGACGCCATCCGGTGGGTACGTTCGATGCAACGCAGCAATCCCCTGTAGCTCAATTGGCAGAGCAGCCGGCTGTTAACCGGCAGGTTACTGGTTCGAGTCCAGTCGGGGGAGCGCGATCCCCTGTAGCTCAATTGGCAGAGCATTCGGCTGTTAACCGGAGGGTTACTGGTTCGAGTCCAGTCGGGGGAGCGGCAAGGAAAAGGACCCCTCTGGGGTCCTTTTTCATGTCTCCTGCAACCGCGCAGGCGGCGGCGATGTCCTCATGGGCATGCGTGGCCGACCACCCGAGGCAGGAGATCGTATGAGCGGCTATGCTGCGGCAGACGGCGCGCACAAATGTGCGCGACGCGCCGTTAGGGGCGGTAGCTCAGCCGGTTAGAGCAGCGGACTCATAATCCGTCGGTCGTGGGTTCGAGTCCCACCCGCCCCACTCTCCTCAGGCCGGGAGAATCGTTCTGACCTGTGGGAACGCAACGGCAAGAGCCCTCGTCGGAGCTGTGGTGGCCTTCGCCGCGACCGGAACCGGGACCAAACGGCTCCGCGGTGGCCCACGCTTGACCGCGGTGCCGGCCGGCAGGAGGCCGCGCGGGCAGACCGGCGGCCGTTCCGTGCGAACTGCCGTCAGGTGACCGCGGCGGTCATGCGACGTACCGCCTCCGTGATCACTTCGGGCGAGGTCGCGAGGTTCAGCCGCACGTGGCCGGCGCCGCCGGTGCCGAAGCTCTTCCCGGAGCTGAGGGCGACCCGGCCGCGTTCCAGGAAGACCTCGGCCGGGTCGTCGCCCAGGCCGAGCGGCCGGCAGTCGAGCCAGGCGAGGTACGTGCCTTCCGCGGGCCGGTAGCGCACGCCCGGCAGGTGCTCGGCCAGCAGGCCGGCGAGCAGCCGGCGGTTCGCGTCCAGCCCGGCGAGTACCGCGTCGAGCCAGTCGGCGCCGTTTCGCAGGGCGGCGGTGTGGGCGATGACGCCGAGGTGGCTGGGCCCGTGGCTCACTTCTTCGGGTATGCGGGCGAGGTCGCCGGCGGCGGGTCCGGCGACGGCGAGCGCGGCCTTGAGCCCGGCCAGGTTCCAGGCCTTGGACGCCGACATGAGGGAGAGGCCGCTCTCCGCCCCGGGCACACTCAGGTACGGCACGAACGCCGTCCCGGACGCCACGACGGGGGCGTGGATCTCGTCGACGACCACCCGTACCCCGTACCGGTCCGCCAACGCGGCCACGGCGGCCAGTTCGTCGTGGGTGTGCACCGTGCCGGTCGGGTTGTGCGGGCTGCACAGCAGGTACGCCGCCCGGCCCCCGCCCGCGGTGGCCGCCCGGAACGCGTTGTCCAGACCGGTGAGGTCGATCCGCAGGTCGCTGCCGAGCGGTGCTTCGACGATCCGCCGGTCCATGTGCTCCACGAACTGGTAGAACGGTGGGTAGACGGGGCAGTTGACCACCACGGGATCGCCCGGCCCGCTGATCACCTTGAGTACCTCGACGATGCCCAGCATCACATCGGGCACGATCGCCGTGCGTTCCGCCGCCGGCCCGTTCCACCCCCACCGCTTCTGCGCGAACTCCGCCAGCGCCTCGGCGTAGCCGGTTCCGAACGGATAGCCGGTGTCTCCGAGCGCGACCGCGTCCGTGATCGCGCGCGCCACCGGCTCGGCGAGCGGCACGTCCATCTCCGCCACCCACAACGGCAGCACGTCGTCCGGGTACGCGCGCCATTTCATGCTCGTACGCCGGCGCAACTCCTCGGGGGAGAGCTGGCGCAGGGGATCGGGGTCACCGGATGAGCCGTGCCGTATCACGTCCATGGTGCCGAACCTAGCGCCGGGCGGGGCGGACCGCAGGGCCTTGGCCGAGGTCTCCGCTCCGCCCGGCGCGGGCCGGAGGCGCTTCCGCTCGGTCCAGCGGTTCCGGTCCAGGAGTCCCAGGGGGGTGAATGAGGGATTCCGGTAACGATCTATCCTGGGCTGCCTCGATTGAAAGGTGAACTATATGGTCCTCTCACTCCTTCGTCGCAGGCGATCGAAGGCGGCTCTCGGAGGCGGTGCCGGACTCGTACTCCCCGCGCCGGCGGGGGCGGGCACCATCAACTGCGAAGTGGTGGACCCGGTCGGGCAGCCGCTCGGCGGCGCCGAGGTCACGGTGACCGCCAAGGCCACCGGCCGCGCGATGGCCAAGGGGACCACGGACGCGTACGGCCTGTTCTGCGCGGCCATGCCGCCCGGCGAGTACAGCCTGCTGATGACGGCGGAGGGCATGCAGCCCGCCCGCTGGACCTTCGACATCGCGGCCGGCGAGACGCTGCCGATGGGCCGCGTGCAGCTCGAGGTGTCCGAGCAGCTGGAGCCGCCGTCGCCCGGCACCTGGCTCTTCGACCCGCCCCACACGGCGATCCGCTTCATCGCGCGGCACGTCGGCATGGCGAACGTCCACGGGCGGTTCGAGCGCTTCGAGGGCGGCGTGCGCGTCGCGCACAACGTCGAGGACTCGCAGGTCGAGATACGGATCGATGCGGCGAGCATCACGACGGGCAACAACACGCGCGACGGCCACCTGCGGTCCGCCGACTTCCTCGACGTCGAGAACTACCCCTACATCCACTTCATCAGCGACCGCTTCGTCTACCGGGGCGGCAACAACTGGGGCGTGCAGGGCTCGCTGACCATGCACGGCGTCAGCCGCTCGGTGGTCCTGGACACCACCTACCTCGGCGCGGTCAACGGCGGATACGGCGAGGAACTGCGGTGCGCCGCGCGTGCCACGGCCGAGCTGCACCGCGAGGACTACACCCTGAACTGGCGGAACATGCTCGCGCGCGGCATCGCCATCGTCGGTCCCACGGTCAAGCTGGAACTGGACGTCCAGACGATGTTCCAGGGCCCGGACACCCCGACCCCGCCGGACTAGGGCGTGTTGCGAAAGTGGATCTTGTTCGTTCATGATCGTGTCCTGTGGGACGTGGGGATCTGACGAACGGCCAGTGGTCCCGGCTTGAGCC
>NZ_JBSFUB010000111.1:0-22009 GCF_053591575.1 Streptomyces altiplanensis
GGAGCCGGGCGATGCGGGCCTGGGTCGACGAACAGGACTGGCTCACCCTGGAGCGGTTGCCCGCCTACGCTCCCGAGCTGAACCCGGTGGAACTGTTGTGGTCCTCGCTCAAGAAGCGTGAACTCGCCAACCTCGCCGGCGACCACCTCGCCGATGTCGCCGACGCCACCGAGCAAGGCATCCACCGCATCAACACCAACCCCCAACTGCCATGGTCATTCCTCGCCCATACCGGCCTGACCATCCACCCACCACACCCACCGAACTTACGAAAAGATCAGTAATTGCTGGCGTTCAAGAAGTCTGATCGGCGGCGGATGACTCCTTCGGTTCCGGCTCGTTCGCGGTCGGCGGCAGCCCAGTGAGAAAGGTGCGCATCTCGTCGGCCTCAGGCACGGCGAGTGCGGTGTAGAGGTCGAGCGCCTGGCGGGCGTGATCGCGGGCGAGGTCAAAGCGGCCGACGTCGCGGTGGACGTGCGCCAGGCCGTCATGGGCGCGGGCCTGCTCGGGGCGGTAGCTGGACTCGCGGGCGAGGGCCAGCGCGGAGTCGTGTTCGACTGCGGCCCGGTCTAGATCGTCCATGGACCGGGCGGCTTCCGCAAGGGCGTTGAGCGACTCGGCCTCATCTCCGGGGAAGTCGAACCTGCGGCTCAGCTCCAGTGCCTGGTGATGATGCCGCCGGGCCTCGTCGTAGCGGCCCTGCCGCTGGTACAGCAGCCCGATGTTGTTCAGCACGATGGTCTCGCCGATGCGGGATCCCGTCTCGCGGTACACGCGCAGCGCCTGTCGGTGGTGCTCGTGGGCGTCCTCGTATTGTCCCTGGCGTTCATGGACGACGCCGAGGTCGGTCAGACACCTGGCTTCGCCACCGCGGTCGCCGAACTCGCGGAAGAAGACGAGGGCTCGCGTGCAGTGCTCGTGGGCCTCGTCATACTCTCGCCGTCGCATGGAGAGGGTGCCGAGGTTCGTCAGTGCACGGGCTTCGGCGCCCTGGTCACCGGTCTCCCGCGCGAGGTCCAGGGCGTTCCGGTAGTGCTCGGCCGCCCGCTCGTGGTCGCCATGCCACCAGAAGTGCACCTCGCCGAGATCGAGGAGCGTGCGTGCTTCGGCGGCCGTGTCGCCGCTTCGCCGGGCGGCTACCAGCGCCATCCCGTGGAGGGCCAGCGCGTCGGCCTGATGGGCGTGACCCAACAGGTAACGGTGCAAGGTGGCGGCCAGTTGGCTTGTGTGGGACAGCCAGTCGTGCTCGGCCGCGTATTGTGCGGAGGCCATGAGGTTCGCGCGTTCACTGTCCAGCCAACTGATTGCCTCGGGCTCGTCCTGTGGCGGCGAGGTAGGGATTCCTAATGCGGTCTGTCAAGCCGGGAGTGTGGCGGGTGGCAGGGGTTCGTAGGTCCGTCCATCGCGGAGGAGGGCCCAGAGGACGTTGACGCGGCGTCGAGCCAGGGCGAGGACGGCCTGGATGTGGCGTTTGCCTTCTGCGCGCTTGCGTTCGTAAAACCGGCGGGAGGGCGCTGTCACGTTGGCTGATGGCGTGGGATGATCTTCGGGTTGTCCTGGTGGAGGGGTGCCCGTGGAGAGCAGGTCGCCGTCGTACAAGGGGCACCGCTACCCGGTCGAGGTCATCTCCCACTGCGTGTGGCTTTACCACCGTTTCCCGCTCAGTTTCCGCGAGGTCGAGGAGCTGATGCTCGGGCGCGGTGTCGTCGTCTCCTACGAGACGGTCCGCCGCTGGTGTGTGAAGTTCGGCCCGGCCTACGCCCGCGAGTTGCGTCGCCGCCGGCCCCGGCCCGGGGACAAGCGGCATCTGGACGAGGCCTTCATCAAGATCAACGGTGAGCAGAGGTACCTGTGGCGGGCCGTCGATCAGGACGGGATGGTGCTCGACATCCTCGTACAGAACCGGCGGGACACCACCGCGGCCAGGCGCTTCTTCCGCCGCCTGCTGAAGAACACCGGTGCGGTGCCGCGGGTGGTCGTCACCGACAAGCTTCGCTCCTACGGCGCGGCCCACCGCGAGGTCATGCCCTCCGTGGAGCACCGCTCCCATAAGGGCCTGAACAACCGGGCGGAAAACAGCCACCAGCCAACCAGGCGGCGTGAACGGGCGATGAGGGGCTTCCGCGGCGTTGGCGCAGCCCATCGGTTCCTCTGCGCGTTCAGCGCGATCTCACCCCACTTCCGACCCAGCCGCCACCTGATGGCCGCACCCGACTACCGGACGGAAATGACCCTCCGCTTCACCATCTGGGACCAGATCACCCGCGCCGTCGGCCGGCCCACCACAGTCTGAACACACACCCGGACCGCGTGCCCACCGCGCCCCGACGCACCATCAGACAGTCACGCACCCAACAACGTGACAACGCCGCAGTGGGAGATGGCCTCCGGAGGGAAGCGGAAAACCCGGTACGACGGCGCCACCACGGACAACCCCTCCAGCGATTCGACCAGACGGATGATCACGCCGCCCGAGAGGGCCACCACTCAACCCGACAACGCCCCAGCGACGCATGGAAGCGTGGGGACGGGCCCTGGACACTGGCCCGAAGTTCAGCCGATCGATACCTCCTTCACAGGGCTGTCCTTACTTACCTGGAGCGACTTCGTCTCGCAGACTATTCGCGGTAGTTGGCGGGTGTTCACCAAATGTGGCGGGCTGGATCGTCGAGTGATCATCAGTCGAAGCGGCGTCCGCGGCAGGCCAGAGCGCGGGCATCCCCCGGCTGCGGCCGACCTCGCGATGCCCAGCGCACGACCGTGATCAATAGTCCCCGCGCCAGTTTCACGACCTTCCATCACACAGAGCGAGAATATGTTACCTATAGTGATAGTTTGCTGCGGCCGCTACTTGGGCGGGCGAGCCCCGCTCACTCACAGCGTCTCTCCAAGGGAGCCAGAACATGATCCAGTACAGCCCCGGGAAAATCGCCGCAGTCGTGGCAGCCGCCACTTTGTCGATGGGAGCCAGCGCCACCACAGCAACCGCGTCACCTGTGGCGTCCGACCTCGACACGGCCACCCACCTCTTGAACCTCAGCTATGCGGACTTCGCCTCGCACCCAAGGGTCGCCCCATTCGACTGGACGACCGACGGCTGCACCGCGTCCGGCCCCAGTCTCAACGCGACATTCTTCCCCGCTTGCGCTCAACACGACTTCGGGTACCGCAACTTCGGAATGAAGGGCACCCTCAAGCTCGACCCGTCCCCGGAGCGCCGCGCCTGGATCGATGAACGCTTCCTCAACGAAATGCGCCGTATCTGCCAGGACGACCAGGGCGGAAGCGCCTCCTGCCTCAACTCGGCCAATACCCTCTATCAAGGAGTCCGCCTCTTCGGTGCGGCGTACTTCTAGCCGCCCCCGCGGATTCCACCTACAAGCGCCTATCGACGCATGCGTGCCTTCCCGACCTTCACATGACGCCCCACTGCGGTCCTGGCGTGATGAACGGGGCCGGCGGCGACGCAACTCGCGGGCGTATGCCGGGCCGGACTTCACACACCAGCGGCGGACCGTCCCGCAGGAGACGACGACGCCGCGCTCAAGTATCAGCTCCTCGACCTCGCGCAAGCCGAGCGGGAAACGGTGGCAAAGCCACACACCGTGGGAGACGACCTCGGGCGGGCAGCGGTGCCCCTTGTACGACGGCGACGTACTGCCCACGGACAACTCCCTCCAGCAGGATCAACCCGAAGATCATCCCACCTCATCAGCCAACGTGACAGTGCCGCTTCAATGGTTCGCGACGATCGCCGGTTACCCCAACCGGCGATCGTCGGTTATGTTGCGGCTGTTTGGGCCAATGAGAGCAGGCCACCGAGGGCTCTCGAAACTCCAGTCCTCAGTTGCTGGACGGCCTTTGGTCATTCCCCGGCGTGGCTCAAGTCGCTGCCGCTTGCGCTACGGCCACCATCCCGGGTAGGCCGCTCGGGTAGCGGGAGGTGGCCTGATCGAGGGGACCTTTCGGGCCAGCGCGTCCGGTGGCGTCGCGCCAGTGCGCAGGATCGATTCTGCGACGGCGCTCGACAGGTTCATGAACGCCACGCGCCAAAATCATTGTTAGGGGAAATGGCAGGTCAGAGTCCTCGCTTTCAAGGCGGGGATGGCGAGGAGCTGGCGGCAGATGGCCCCGGTTCTGGCGCGGGCGTGGAAGGTGGAGGCAAGGGTGTTTGTGGCGCGAGTGAGGTTGTGGACGAGGGCGGCCACGGTGAGCCAGGCGCGTTCGCGGTGAACTTCCCCGAGGGAAGATGTCCGAGCGCACAGTCCTCCAGATCCACGACGACCTGTGCGGCCACTCTGCGGCGAGGGTGTGCTCGATGCGTACGGTCACGTGTTCGGGGTCAACGCAGGCCAAGGACATTGGCCGCCATGTTCGCCCGCAGTGGTGCCGACCGTTTCGCAGCGCCCACCCGGTAGCACTCCGGCCCGGTGGGGGTGCCGGTCCTGGAGCGGACCGCGTCCTTGAACAGCCGAGCGACGGGCGCGAAGGCGGGCCTCTGCGTGGCAGGTGACGAGGTAGGGATGCCGATCGTTCACCCCCGTAGAGACTTTTCGGACAGGGGACTCGGAGTGCAAGTGGTCGTAGACACGGTACGGATCGTGAAAAGGTCTGGGCCCTGCGGAAGCCCGCTCGTTTCGTCAGGTCAGACTGCCAGGAGTTTGTGGCGGGCAGCGAGCGTCGCAGACCGGGGCGCTTTCCTGCGGACGGAACCGGGTCGGCTTATTGAGGTACGTGAGGAGGGTTTCGTTCGATGAGGTCACTCCCCTCCTTGCGGCTCCGGTCGCGCACAGCCTCCGCCCCCGGCCTGATCCACACCAGCGGTCCGCTGGACCGGCTCTTCCTGAAGTGTGGTACCGCAGCCGGCTTCATCCTGGACTTCGACGGCCCCTTACCCGATCTCACCCATCTGGCGTCCCGGGTGCTCCAGCGCGCGGCGCGGCTGCCCGCCTTGAACCTCCTCGCCCCTGCCTCCGGCCGTCAGCGGTGGCGACCGGCGGCCGGGCCGCTGGCAGCGGCCGTGCACCTGCGCGACATCGCCGCACCTCCCGGCGAGCTCGACGCGGCGACCAGCTCCTTGCTCCGGTGCTCGCTGCCGGAGGGGCCGCACCCGCCGTGGGACGTGTCGTTGCTGCGTGATCCGGCGAGCCGCCACTTCCGTATCTGCTACCGCGTTCACCACGGTGTCCAGGACGGGGCCGGCGCGGCCCATGCCGTACTGGCCCTGTTGGGTGACGAGGCCCTGGCCGGCCCGTATCCGTATCGCTCGGCCGCTCCCACTCCCCGAGGGGCCTTGCTGGCCGCGCGAGGTCTGCGGAGTACGGCACATCCGAAGAAGGACTGGGCGGCGTTGCACGACAGGCCCGCGCAGCAAACCCGGTGGTCCTATCAGGATGTTCCCGAAGCACGTCTGCGTGAAGTGGCCACCGTTCACGGTGTCACGATCAATGATCTGTGCCTGGCTGCTCTCGCCCAGGCGCTCCGCGGCTGGCGACGCACCGGCCTGGGCCTAGACGGGCCCTGTCCCGATCTGCGTGCCCTGGTGCCGATGTCCCTGCGGGAGGAGCACGAACGGCACGCGCCGGGAAACCGTCTGGGTGGCCATCGGCTCTCCCTGCCCTGCTCTGCGTCCGACCTCGGCGAGGCTCTGCGGCGCGTACAGAGGCAGACCGGGGTGGTGCGCACTGCCCGCGTGGGCGACGTGTTCCGCCTGGCCATGCGGGCCCTTCCGCCCTGGTTGGGCGAACATGTGAGCAGCGGTTTCACTGCCAAGAGACCGGCCCCGATCGTCGCGACCGGTGTCGCTCTGCCAGCTTCGATGACATGCCTGGGCGCACGGCTGCGTGCCGCGTCCATGTTCGGCGACCTCTACAACGAGCGGCTGTGCTACGTCTCCTTCACCCGGGCCGCCGGTGTCGTGCGGTGCGGCGTGCTCTACGACAGCGCGCTGCCGCAGGCGGCATCACTTGCTCAGCTGTGGGCCGAGGTCCTCCTGCGGCGAGGGACGTGAATCCGAAGCCGACACGTTGAGAAGACACGAGGTCATGGTCGCCGGGTGGGTGCGGGCCTGTGGCAGCCGGCCGAGGAGGCAACCGCATTCGCCTCGGTGACGGTGGCGGTCGTGAAACCGAAGCGATCGACGAACGGACGGAAGAGGCCAGGAGCCGTCGCTACCAGCGCATGGGCCCGGTGTGTGGTGATGGTCTGCGCGCGGCGTTCGATGCCGGAGACGATGCTGTGTACGGTCTTGTCGATCGTCGTCATGCGCCACAATCCGCGTTCGTTTCCGCCCCACAGAAGCCTGCCGGCAGGGTCTGCGTGGATTGCGTCCATCATCGGGGTCTTGAAAAAGGTGTGGTGGGCCGTGCCGACGCCGATGCCCAGATGTCGTACCTCCAGGCGGAGGCTGTTGCACAGCGCCCAGACTCCGGCCTTGGCAGCGGTGTACGGGCCTTGGAGCGGGGAGTGTACGAAGGCGGCCATCGAGGAGGTGGCCAGCAGATACCCGCGCTGCTGTTCGACGTGGGGAAGGGTGGTTTTGAACGTGCGCCAGACTCCGGTCAGGTTGATGTCCACGACGCGGTCGAAGGTGTCGGGGTCGAGAGTGGAGGTCGGGGCGACAGCACTCACACCCGCATTGGCGACGACGACGTCGATGCGGCCGAAGTGTTCGGCGGCGCCGTCGACGGCCGAGCGGACGCTGTCGAGGTCGCGTACGTCGGCGCGGGCGGCCCAGGCCACCGCTGGGCCGCCGAGTGTGTCGACCTGGGCAGCGAGGGTGGTCGCGTCGAGGTCGAGGAGGGCGAGATGCGCACCTTTACGGCGTAGGGCGAGTGCGAGGGCGGAGCCGAGTCCGCCGGTGGAACCCGTGATGACGACGGTGCGCCCAGCGAGGTCGTAGGGAGGCATGGAGCCCTTTCACGGGATGGGGGCCTGGGGCGACCTCGGTCACCTGGACACGGGGGCGTCGGTGGCGGGCTTCGGAATGGTGGTCTCCGTGTGGTGTCCAAGCGGCTCCCGGGGGCGCTGTGGCGAGCCGGGGAGCCACCAGTTGGCGCGCCCCGCCAGTTTCATGACGGCCGGCACCAGCAGTGGACGGATCACTACGGCGTCCAGGAAGACGGAGAGCGACACCGTGACCGCGATGATCTTAATGTTGACGACGTCGGTCGCAGCGAGCGCGAGCAGGACGACGAGGACCACGGCGGCGGAAGCGGTGAAGAGGGGTGCGGCGGCCTGCAGGCCCTCGGCCGTCGCTCGGGTGGTGTCGCGGGTCCGACCGTGCGCCTCGGTGATGCGGGCCAGGAGCAGGATTTCGTAGTCCATCGACAGACCGAAAGCGAGGAAGAATGTGATGAACGGCAGGGTGAGATCGGTGGTGCCGGTGACGGTGAAGTCGCCGACCAGATGGCGCAGATGGCCTTGCTGGAAGATGTGGACCATGGCGCCGAAGGTCGCGGTGAGGCTGAGAGCGTTGATCAGCAGGGCTTTGAGGGGCAGGAAGAGGCTGCGGGTAAAGACGAGCAGTAGGACGAAGGTCACGAGGGCCACGACGGTGAGGGCTGCGGGAAGGCGCTGGAAGGCCATGGCGCGCGTGTCGAGGAAGTCTGCCGTGGCGCCGCCGGTGAGCGTGGGCGCGGGGGACGGCTGGGCGCGGACGGTGTGCAGCAGGTCAAATGCGGTGTCGCTGTAGGGCTGAGGTGTGGAGTTGAGGGCCAGCCAGGTGCCGGTGGGCAGAGCGAAGCGTTGTACGCCCGTGCACGGGCCGCTCGCGGTTAGTTCGGTGGCGGAGCCGCAGCGGGGGCCGGTGGGTTTGCCGTCCAGGTAGGTGCCGGTCGCGGTGCGCACGCCCTGGACCCCGGGAAGGCTGGACAGGCGGCGGGCGTAGGCGTCGAGGCGGTCGGCGTCGTCGGGGCTGTTGGGTCGCCAGTCGGGCAGGATGATGTCGATCTCGGTGCCCACTTGGGGAAAGTGCGTGCGCAGGTCCCCCATGGTCTGGACGACAGGTGATTTGGCGGGCAGTGCCCGTTCGTCGTTCAGGCCGAAGGTGACGTCTCTGAAGGGCACTGCGAGGAGGATCAGCAGGGCCCCGGTGAGGGTGAGGACGGCGACGGGGCGGCGCATGACGGCACGGGCCAGGGTGTGCCAGCGGGCGGTGGACCGGGCGGCTTGGCGTCGGTGGGCGAGGAGGTCACGCCCGGCCAGGCGCTCGCCGAGGCAGGCGAGGGCCGCGGGGACGATCAGGAGGGATGCTGCGGCGGCCAGCACGATCACGCTGATGCCGGCCATCGCCAGGGAGCGCATCAACGGCAGCGGGAACAGGAGAAGGCCTAGCAGGGATGCGGCGACGACGGCGGCGGAGGCGGTGACCGTGCGGCCTGCTGTGCGGGTGGAGTGGACCACTGCCTCGAGGTGCGGGCGGCCGAGGGCGGTTTCCTCGCGGTAGCGGGCGATGAGGAAGAGGCTGTAGTCCACGGCCAGGGCGAGGCCGACGGCCGTGGTGAGGCTGAGGGCGAACGTGGAGACGGGGGTGACTGTGGCGAGGGCACGCAGGATCGTGGTGGTCCCGGTGATCGCGACGGCGCCGACGGCCAGGGGCAGCAGGGCCGTTTGGAAGCTGCCGAATACTAGGAGGAGTAGAACGAGGGTGACGGGCATGGCGAGAAGTTCCGTGCGCAGGAGGTCTTTCTCGCTGTGCAGTTGGAACGCGCGTGTGAAGGCTGCCTCGCCGGCGGCCCGGGTCTTCAGGGGCCCATGTGGGTCCTGGGCGCGGGCGAGGACGTGTTCGGTGGCCTCGTGCCGGACACGCTGGGTGGTGTCGAGCCACACGGCGAGCAGCGCCGTCCGGCCGTCGGCGGCGCGCAGGAGCGGGTCGGGCGGGGGCGGCGGGTTTGGGACGGGGGTGGTCGGGTCGACGGGGCCTGTCCAGTACGAGTCGACGCCGGTGACGCCAGGGACTTTGCGCAGGTCCTCTGCGAGGCGGGTGCCGGCGGTGCGTGCGGGGCCGTCGTCGACGGAGCCGGTGGTGCGGGCGAGGAGCAGCAGCGGTGGCATGCCTCCGTGGGGCGAGTCGGCGAGTAGGGCGCGTACGTGGGCCGACGGGGTGTTCGTGGCGAGCCAGCCTCCGCTGCCCAGATGTGCGGAGACTCCCGTGGAGAGCAGACCCATGAGGATGGCGAAGAGCGCGGAGGCGGCCAGGACGAGCCGGTTGCGGCGTACGGCCCACCGGGCGAGCCCGGCGAGCGGGCCCGGGATGTGCGAGTGGTCGGGGGGCGGGGACGGCTCGCGCATCACGGGTGGCCTCTTCATGACGGGTGTACGACAGGGTGTGGGCGGAGTCAGTTGGCGGGGGCGGTCGGGATGGTGACGGGCGCGGCGGGGCCGGGCACCATCAGGCTGGGTCGGGTGGCCGAGCCGGTCTGGGTGGGCTGGGCCGGTGCGGGCACGGTCGGGGTTTGGTGACCCAGGCGGATCAAGGCGCGACGGGCGAGGTCGGTGATGCCCTGGGCGTTGAGGAATTCCAGGGTCGGCAGTTCGCAGCCCAGGCGGCGGCGGGCGGCGACGACCGCTTCGACTGCCATGAGGGAGTCCAGGCCGAGCTGGTCCAGGCGGCGGTCGCGGTCCAGGCGGTCGGGATCGGTCTGCAGGATCTCGGCCAGAACCTGGGTGAGGGCGTCCGCAGCGAGGGTGAGGGCTTCCTCGGGGGTAGCGGTGGTGAGTCGCTGACGCAGCTGGTCGGGCCCGTCGTCCTGGGGGGTGTGCAGCGGGATGAGACTCGCGAGCCTCGGGGTCTGCACAGCTGGCATCATGCTGCGGATACGCGCCCAGTCGATCCTGGCAGCGGCGGTGACATCGGTGTCGTGGGCGATCGCGTCGGTCACGACGGTGCAGGCTTCGGCGGGGGTGAGATTGTCCAGGCCGAGGCGGGCGAGCATGTCGGTGATGCCGTGGCGGGCGGCGTATCCCGTGTCGCCGACGGCGCCCCAGGCCACGGTCGTCCCCGGCAGGCCGTCGGCGCGCCGGGTACGGGTGAGCGCTTCGAGGTAGGCGTTGGCGGCGGTGTAGTTGGCCTGGTAGGCGTTGCCGAACCAGGCGGTGACCGAGGAGCATGTCGCGAAGAGGTGCAGGTCGCGGTCGCGGGTGAGGGCGTCCAGGAGGCCCGCGCCGAGCATCTTGGGCTCCAGGGCGGTGCGCAGGCGCTCGTCGGTGAGTTCGGCGAGCGGCGCGTCGTCCAGGACCATGGCGGCGTGGACCACGCCGCCCAGCGGATGGCCGTCGGTGTCGATGACGGCGAGCGTCCGTCGTAGGTCCTGCTCGTCGGTGACGTCGGCGGTGTGGGCGGTGGCGGTGGCGCCGCGGTCGGCGAGAGCCTGGAGGAGCTGGGAGGCACCGGGGGTCTCGGGGCCCCGGCGGCCGACGAGGGCAAGGTGGCGTGCGCCGTGGTCGACGAGTCGGTGGGCGAGGGCGGCGCCGAGACCGCTGAGTCCACCGGTAACCAGGTAGGTGACCTGTGGAGAGAGTTGCAGGGGCGGGTGGATGCGCTCGACGGGTGGCGGCTCTTCGAAGGTGATGACGACCTTGCCGAGGTGGCGGGAGCGTTGCAGGGCGCGCAGGGCCTCCTCGATCCGGGTGGCGGGATAGGCCAGGTGCAGCAGGGGGCGGTAGGTGCCGTCCTCGATCAGCCGGGCCATCTCGTCGAAGCAGGCACCAGCCTGGGGGAGGCGGCCGGAGATGAGCTGGTGGACGTCAACGCCGAAGAAGGCAATGTTGTTGCCGAAGGGCCGCAGCGCCAATGGGGTGGAGGCGTAGATGTCGCGCTTGCCGAGTTCCAGGAAGCGCCCGCCCGGTCGCAAGAGTTCCAGGCTGCGGCTGATGGCTTCCCCCGCCAGGGAGTTGAGGACGACGTCGACGCCCTGGCCGGCGGTGAGGCTGCGGACCTGTTCGGCGAAGTGCAGGGTGCGGGAGTCCAGGACGTGGGGGACGCCGAGCATGTGCAGCAAGTCGCGTTTGGCGGGAGTGCCGGCGGTGGCGATGACGGTGGCGCCGCGGGCCTGGGCGAGTTGGAGGGCGGCAAGGCCGATGCCGCCTGCGGCGCCGTGGATGAGGACGGTCTCCCCCGCCTCGAGGCGGGCGAGGCGGTCAAGGGCGTGGTGAACGGTGAAATAGACCACGGGCAGGGTGGCGGCCTCAGTCGATGTCATGCCGTCGGGGACAGTGCCCACTAGGCGGGCGTCGACGGTCACGTGGGAGCTGAGGCTTCGGGGCGCGAGGGCGTGAACGCGGTCGCCGGGCACCAGGTGGGTGACGGCGCTGCCGACGGCGGTGACCGTGCCGGCGCACTCCAGTCCCAGAGCGGGCCCGTCGGGCAGTGGGGTCTCCGCGCCCGGGGGAAGGAGGCCCACGGCGAGCATCACGTCGCGGTAGTTGAGTGCGGCAGCTTCGACGGCGATGGTGACCTCGTCATCGGCGGGCCGGCGCATTTGGTCGAGGGCCCAGGTCAGGCGGGGGCGCAGGCCCGCGTCATGCAGGCGCAGGGTGAAGGGCGTGGCCGGACCGGGATCTGTTTGGGGGTCGGTGGACGCGGACTTGGGGACAGTGCGCGGGACGAAGCGGCCGGCGCGGGTCAGGACGACCTCGTCCTCGTCGGTGGGGTCGAGGAGTTCGTCGGCCAGGCGTCGGGCGTCGTCCGCGGGACGGGGCCCGGCGTCCAGAGAGACGCGCCGGACGGTGAGCTGGGGTACCTCGTTGGCCAGGGTGCGGCCGGCACCCCACAGCGCGGCGTCCTGGGGGGCGAGGGACCTTTCGGGTGCGGGATGGACGCCGCTGGGACGGGTGACGATCCACAGGTGGGCTGCGGCCTCGGCGGGCAGCAGTGAACCGGCGCCGGCCAGGTCCCGGAGCACGCCGAGCCGGGATACGGCCTGGTCGCAGATGCGCACGGGGTCGTCGCCCGGGTGGTCGGCGTCGAAGAACAGGACGGTGCTGGGAAATTGTTGGTCCCCTGCGCCCCTGTTCCAGTGCCCAGGCGTCTCGTCCAGGGCGGCGAGCTGGACGTCGGCTCCCGCGCCGGTGAGCGTGTCGGCGAGGGCACGGATCAGGTCGCTGCCGGGGTTCTCCCCGGCGAGCAACCACTGGGTGTCTCCGGCGGTGGACAGCATCGCGGGAGCGGGGGTGGGGGTGGGGCGGGCGGTGGTGCGGGTGGTGCGGCGGGCGCAGAGCACCGAGTACTCGAGGTCTGCCAGCGGCTGGTCGTGCCCGAGCTGGGCGACCTCATCGAAGCCGCACTCGCGCAGCAGCGGCGCCCAGGCGTCGGCCGGCAGCAGGGGGGAGTCTTGGCGCAACGGCGCGTCGGTGAAGTCCCAGAACCCTTCGAGGGTGCCGAAGCAGGGTGCCAACAGGCCGGGCTCGTGGGTCTCGTGGGCGAGGAGCTGTCCGCCGTCGGCCAACAGATCGGTGATGCGGGCCAGAGTCGCGCGCAAGTCGCGGGTGGCGTGCAGGGTGTTGGTGGCGATCACCACGTCGAAGGAGGCGGGGGCGAAGCCCTGTGCGGCCGGATCCTGGTTCAGGTCCAGGCAGCGGTAGTCGACGAAGTCGTGCTCGGTGAAGCGGGCCTTGGCGTGGGGGAAAAAGCCGGCGGACAGGTCGGTGAAGGTGTAGGCGGTGCGCTCGGGCGGCAGGTGGGGCAGGAGCTGGGCGGTGCTGCTGCCGGTGCCGGCGCCGACCTCCAGGATGCGCAGCGGCCGGTCGGCTGGCCAGGTGCGGACCTGTTCCCGTACGAGGTCGCGCAGCAGCCGGTTGTGGAAGCGGGGCTGGGCCGCGTCGCTGTAGAAGTACTCGATCAGGTGGCGGTCGGGTTCGTCGAAGAGCAGCGTCAACGGGTCGCACTCACCCCGCAGGACGTCGGCGAGGTGCAGGCAGCACCGGCCGAACAGGGCGATCTCGACCGCCTGGCCGGGGAAGTCGCCCGCGAGTCGGCGGAACAGCTCCTGCGGCGGCGGGCCGTCCGCGTCGGGCAGGCGCCACCTGGCGGGGCCGTCCTGCCCGGCCTGGCGGGTCCGGCGCAGCAGGCCGCGAGTGGCGTGGGCGAGCAGATCGGCCAGGCGGGTATGGCGGGGCAGCATGCCGCCCGCCACGAGGTCGTCGGTGTCGAACTCGGTCCGCCCGGCAGGCAGCAGCCGGGCGAAGGCATCGGCGATGAGGCGGGAACAGGATGCACGCAGGCGCCGCAGCCCGTCCTCGTGGGCTTCCGCCCGCCAGGTCTCCTCCAGGCGGTCGCGGTGCGGCCGGCACGCCTGCGCCAGGGCCGTGGGCGAGGGCAGCGGGGCATGCCGCGCCGCGTCGCCGGGACGGGGGGCGGCGCGCAACACGTTGACGAGGTGCTGCACCGGTTCGGTGGGGGTGTTGCCCATGCGGCGCAGCCGGCAGCCGGTGAGCTCCAGGCAGACCTGGCCGTCGGGATCGGACAGGGTGATGTCCCAGCACACCTCCAGCGGACCGCTCTCCCGCAGACGTACGTGGAACAGGCCGGCGCGCGGCGGGGTGTGCCACAGACGTAGGGCCTCCGCTGCGACGGGCAGCATCGGCTGGTACTCGCCGTTGACGCTGGTCAGGCAGGCGCCCGCCTGGAGTGCGCCGTCCAGCAGCGCGGGGTGGGCGTGGTAGCCGTCGGCGGGTTCGGTGAGGCTGTAGGAGGCCAGAACCTCTCTGTCGCCCAGGTGCAGGTCGGTGAGGACCTGGAAGGCGGGGCCGTAGGCGAGGCCGGCGCGGCGGGCGCGTGCGTAGTGCTCGACGGCCTCCAGGTGGGTGTGCAGGCGCGCGCGCAGGGCGGTGGTGTCCAGCGGGGCGGGCTCGGCGGCGAGCAGGCGCCGTACCCGGGCCTGGGCGTAGGGCTGCCAGGGCAGGTCGTCGCCGGTGCGCGCGGCGATCCGCAGGGCCTGGTCTCCTTCATGGAGGGAGACCTGGACGCGGACGTCGACGGAGTCGTCGTCCCAGGGCAGGTCAAGGGCGCGCGTGATGAGCAGGTGGTTGACCTCGACGGGGGCGTCGTGGACGAGCTGTCCCGCGGCCAGGGCCATCTCCAGGTAGGCGGCGGCGGGCATGACCACGGCACCGGCGACCTGGTGGTCGGTCAGCCACGGCAGCCGGGTGGGCTCCATCAGGTTCGACCAGGCGGGTTGCTGAACGGCGGTGCGCGCTCCCAGCAGCGGATGCTCGACGGGTGTGGTCTCGCCGGTGACGCGCAGCCACCACCGGGGATCGCCGTGCCAGTGCCGTTCGCGCTGCCAGGGGTAGGCCGGTAGGTCGCTCGTCCGCCCTGGCCTCGGAAACAAGGCGTCCCAGTGGGTGCGGGCCCCGGCGGCCAGCAGCTGAGCCGCCGCGGTGTCGAGGGCGGCAGGCCCCGGTACGGCGCGGGCGCAGGTACCCGTGGTCAGCACCGGGCGCTCCAGGCCTTTGACGGCTTTGCGCAGGTAGGGCCGCAAGACGGGGTGCGGGCCGACGTCCACGAAGAGGTCGTGGCCCTCGTCGAGCAGGGTGCGCAACGCGGGGCCGAACAGGACGGGTTCGCGGACGTTGCGCCACCAGTAATCGGCGTCGAGCTCCTCTCCTGGGCACGTGGCGCCGGTGACCGTCGAGACGAACGGGAGGGCGGTGGCGATGGGGCGCAGACCGTTCAAGGACGCCAGCAGGCCGTCCCGCAGGGGGTCCATGGCGCGGCTGTGGAAGGCGTAATCCAGGTCCAGCAGGCGGAAGAAGACCGCACGTGCCTCCAGGTCGGCGCCGAGGGCGCGCAGATCCTCCTCGGGGCCACAGACGGTGACGTCCTGGTCGCCGTTGACGGCGGCAATCTCCAGGGCGCCGGCGTAAGGGGCGATCGCCTTGGCGGCGTCCTCGGCGGACAGGTTGGCCGCGGCCATGCGGCCCTGGCCGCGGGTGGCGGCCTGAGCCCGGCTGCGTTCGGCGACCACGCGGGCGGCGGCGGGCAGGTCGAGAGCGCCGGCGACATGGGCGGCGGCGATCTCACCGACGCTGTGGCCCATGACGGCGGCCGGGCGGATCCCGCGGGCCGCGAGCAGGTCCACCAGAGCGACCTGGAAGGCGAACAGCAAGGGCTGGGCGACCTCGGTGGCGGTGATACGCGCCGGGTCGGCTGCAGTCATCTCCTCGCATACCGACCAGCCAAGGTGCGGCCGAAGCGCCTCGTCGACCCGGGTGACCGCGGCCCGGAAGGCGGGCTCCTCGCGCAGGAGGTCCGCACCCATGCCGGCCCACTGAGAGCCGTTGCCGGCGAAGGCGAACACCACCCGTCCGTCCGTCACCGCCTGTCCGGTGGCGGTGCCGGCGGGCAGGGGCGACGCGCCTTCGCCGACGGCCTCCAGGGCCTCGGCGGCCTGCCGGGCGTCGGCGGCCAGGACGACGGCCCGGTGCGGGTGCATGGTGCGCCGGCGTGCGGCCGTCCAGGCGGCGTCGTAGAAGCCCTCGGAGTCCTCCTCGGAGAGCCGCCGGGCCATGCTGATGGCAGCAGCCTCGAGCGCCTCGGGGGTACGGGCCGACACCGTCACGGGCACCAACCCACCGGGGGATCGGGCGGAGTCGGCGGTGAGGACCGGCGGCGCGGCGGTCAGGACGACGTGCGCGTTGGAGCCGCCGAAGCCGAAGGAGTTGACGCCGACCACCGGCCGCCGCTGGGACAGGGGCCGGGCCTCGGTGCACGGGTCGAGGCCCCAGCCGTCGAAGTCGATGTGCGGGCTGAGCGGCCGCGCGTGCAGGGTCGGCGGGATGCGGCGGTGGCGCAGCACCAGCAGGGCCTTGAGCAGACCGGCCATGCCGGAAGCCGCCTCCAGGTGACCGGTGTTGCTCTTGACCGATCCGATCGGCAGGGGCCCGACGGTACGCCGGGAGCCCAGGGCGCGGCCGATGGCGTCGCACTCGATCGGGTCGCCCACCGGGGTGCCGGTGCCGTGGGCCTCCAGGTAGGACAGCTCGTCGGCGCTCACGCCGGCCCGGGCGTAGACCTGTTCCAGCAGCGTGGCCTGCGCCTGGGCGCTGGGCAGAGCGAGGCCGGCGGTGCTCCCGTCGCTGTTGACGCCACTGGCCAGAATCACCCCGTGGACGCGGTCGCCGTCCGCGAGCGCGTCGGACAGCAGCTTGAGCGCCACGACGCCGCCGCCTTCCGCGCGTACGTAGCCGTCGGCCTCGGCGGAGAAGACGCGGCAGCGCCCGGTGGGCGACAGCATCGAGGCGGCCGAGAAGCCCGCGAAGCCGAACGGACTGAGCAGCACGCTCACCCCGCCGGCCAGCGCCATCCGGGCCCCGCCCGACCGCAGCGTCTCGCACGCCTGGTGCAGGGCGGTCAGCGCCGAGGAGCAGGCGGTGTCCACCGTCATGCTCGGCCCGTGCCAGTCGAGGAGGTGGGAGACGCGGTTGGCGGCGTTGGTGGCCGCGAGTCCGGCCATCGTGTACGCGTTGGGCGCTGCGGCGCCCAGTGACTGCAGGTCGGCGTAGTCGTGACTCGACATGCCGACGAAGACCGCCGTGTCGGAACCGGCCGTGGCGGCCTGGTCGATGCCGGCGTCGTCAAGGGCCTCGACCGCCATCTCCAGCAGCAGGCGGTGCTGGGGGTCCATGCGAGCCGCCTCACGCGGTGAGACGCGCTGGAAGTAGCCACTGTCGAAGCCGGTCACGTCCTGGAGGAAACCGCCGGCGGCCGTGTAGCTCTTGCTGTGGTTGCCGCGTTGCCGGGCGTCTACGAACCGGTCGGGGTCGAAGCGGTCCGGTGGCACCTCTCCGACCAGGTCGCGTCCTTCCCGCAGCGCTTCCCACAGGTCGTCGGGACCGTGGACGCCGCCCGGCAGTCGGCACGACAGACCCACCACCGCAATCGCGGGGCTGTCGGGGTTCTTGGGGACCACGGTCACGGAGTTCTCCCGGTGCACAAAAGGGGGGGTGGCGAAGACGCGTCATGGGCATGCGTGTCTGGCGACACCCTTGTGACGCCTGGGACGCCGCGATCTTAAGGAGTGCGGGGGCGGTGCTTGACCGCGTTGCTGCGTATGGGTGAACGCCACCGACGATTTCACGCCGCCGAAGGTCCAGGCCGGTCCGAAAACCGCCCCCACGTATTCACCTCCATGAGTGAACCTCATTGCGTCCCCACCCGCCCCACCTGCGCATCTGCCGCAGCGGCGTCAACACTCCGCACTCCGGCGACGGCAAGGATGATGTCAGGCGTCTGCGCTGTCGGCCCTCGGTAGGGTCACCGACGTTCCCGCCGCCCGCCTCTCCCCGGCCACGCCACCCGCTTCCCAACGGGCTGCCGGCTTTCCGTGGCCGTCGCATGTCCGCGCCCATGGCCACGACCGGGCCGGGAAGTTCCGTCCCCGGGCGGCCTCGATGATGTTCGCCGGAAGGTAGACCATGAGCAGTCCCCCGGTTGCCACCCTCGCCGCCCGCCGCGACCTGACCGCGTGCGGCTGGTGGCGTTCCTGTTCGGTGCAGGTGGTCGGCGAGGTCCCCGACGGACAGCACGCGCTGCGGTCCTTCCTGGACCGCCTGATCACCGCATTCGAAGACCAGGGCCACACCGTCCTGGACCGCTCCCACGGCGACGTCGACCTCATGCTGATGTGCGGGCAAATCCCGGACGGACCGCAGCCCCTGCGGGACCGGATCCTTGAGGAGTACCCGCCGCTCAGCGCGATGTTGCGCCAGCGCCACGGGCTGCGCCGCAATCCGCGACACGTCGTCGCTGTGGTCGAGGTGCCCGAACGGCTCAGCGAGGTGCCCCACACCGAGGTCGTCGCCACGGCCCGTACTGCGATGGGCCGCCTCGGCACGGCCAAGGTCCTGTTCGTCTCCCGCGGGGACACGCCCGGCCAGGTGCGGGAGGTGACGCTGTGCACCATGGAAGGCGGCCATCCCACCGAGACGGATGACATCGCCGACCGCATGCGCGACCGCCTGGTCACCGCGGCCTGCGCCCGCCAGGTCGCCGAGGACTACGACACCGTCCGCGACGCCCTCACCGCCGAAGCCTGGCAGGACTGCCCCGCACCCGCTCACCTCGCTGCCGCAGGACGGCGGATGGGCGACCTGGGCCTGCTGTCACCGCCGCTGAAAGTGTCCGACTTCGTCTCCGGCCAACTGGCCGACATGTACGAGATCTACCTGGGCGTACGGGGCTTCAGCGAAGGCATGCTCTTCGCCTATGACCCCGACCTGGACTGCTTGGTGGTCAGCGCCTCCGGTTCCTGGGACGTCGATAAGCGAGACCTGACACGTGAACAGGTCGTCGCCGTCGAACCGCGCCTGGCCGAAGGGCACCGCCTCCGCGTTCTGGCCCCCAGCGGCGAATTGCCCCTGCAGCCCTCGGTGGAGACATGGGAGATCTGCGCCCTGATGGAAGCCTGCCCCACCGTGCGGGTCACCAAGGACCCTTCAGGCCACTGGGTCCTGGACCCGAATGGGGAACGCGAGGTTCCCCTCGTACGGGCCGGCGTACACGCCCATGTCGGCGTTGTCTCTAGTGATGACACGGTGATCGAGACCGTGGCGGCCGACCGCGAGGAGTTCCCGTACGGATTCGGCTGCGGCACTGACCTCACCGTCGAGATCGCGCGCGACACCGTTCGGCGTTCACGCGCCGTCAACGATCCGGCCGACCCGCGGACCTACGTGCGCTGGCCGCTTCTGTCCCACGGCGAGATGGCCGTCGAGCTGTGGAAGCCCGGTCTGCCCCCCGTGCCCTTCCAGGGCCTGCTCGACTTGTACGGCACGGCCGTTCGATTCACCCCCGACGACGTCCCGCAGCCGGTATGAACGGGCGTTTCCTCCTACGCTTAGGGGGGCGGGAGCACGACGTCATGACCTGGTTGGCGGCCTCTCCCAGGCACGGCGACGTACCCCCGCCCCCGGCCCGTGCCAAGAAGGCAGGACCGCCCCTCGGGGCGGATCTCCTGCGCGGCGACCGGTGGCTGCTCGCCCTGGCGGCAGTCCTGTCCCTGGCCTCCGCCGCGAGCGCTCTGGCCGTGCCGTGGCTGGCCATAGACGTGACGGACTCCTTCACTCGGCACCAGCCGATCGCACGCCCCGCCACGGTCATGAGCCTGGCTGTCCTGGGCACGGCCGGGCTCCAGGCCCTGAGCGGATGGCTGCTGGCCGGCGTCGGCCAACGCGCTGTACTGCGGCTGCGCGATAGGGTCGTGGACCACATATTGCGCCTGCCGTTGCGCACCGTGCGCGACGAAGGCGCCGGCAGTCTCACCGCCCGGATCACCTCTGACGCCGCTCTGGTGCACTTGCTTGTCGAGACCGGCCTCGTCCATCTCCCCGTGGCCCTCCTCGCCGCTGCCGCCACTCTCACCGCGATGGCGGTCATCGACCCGGTCCTCACCCTGGTCGCTGCTGGTGCCTTCGGCCTGGCCGGCCTCTGCGTCGCTGTGCTGACCGCCCGGATGAAGTTCCTCTCAGCGGCTCAGCAGCATGCCCTCGGGCGCCTCGCCCAGGGCGTCACCGCCCATCTCGATGCTCTCGTCACCGTCAAGGCTTCCCGCCACGAGACTTCGGCGGCACGCACCCTGGGGCAGGCCGCGGCCGCCGTGCGCGCCGCATCTCTGCCCGCCGCACGGCTGCAATGTCTCGTCGGCCCGGTCGTGAGCCTGGGCCAGCAGGTCGCGATCCTGGCCGTCGCGCTGGCGGCCGGGCAACAGATCACCCGCGGGCAACTTGATCTCGCCGCTTTCAGTGGCTTCTTCCTCTACCTGCTGCACCTCACCTCCCCCCTCACAGTCGCCGCCCTGGGCATCGGCCATCTCCAAGCCGGACGGATCGCACGCAGCCGCTTCCACTGCCTGCTCTCCCTCTCTCAAGAGCCCGACGTCCCCGGGCCGCTCGTCCTGCCGGTGCCCCGTTCCGGGGCACATGCCGTGGTCTTCCACGGCGTCAGCTTTCGTCATCCGCAAGGCAGCACCGTGCTGGACCGGGTCGATTTCCATGCACCCGCGGTCGGTCTCACCGCCCTCATCGGATTCTCGGGCGCGGGAAAATCCACCGTGCTCAACCTGGTCAACCGTCTCGCCCAGGCCGACCAGGGCGAGATCCACGTCCTGGGCAGACCCGTCCGCGCCTGGCCCCTGGACGATCTGCGCCGCCGCGTCGCCTACGTCGACCAGCACTCCACCCTCGTCGAGGGCACCGTCCGCGAGAACCTCCAACTCGGCCTCGTACGAACACCCGGTGACGAGGAACTGCTGGACGCGTTGGAGAGGGTCGGACTTCGCAGGACGGTCCTGCACCTACCCCATGCCCTCGACACCCCGCTGGGCCGTGCCCAGGAGCTCTCAGGTGGCCAGCGACAACGCCTGGCCATGGCCCGCGCCCTGCTCACCGACAGCGAGATCGTCCTGCTCGACGAACCCACCTCCCACCTCGACGCCGTCAGCGACTGCCGGATCACGCGAGCCATCTACGAACTGGCGGCCACCCGCTGTGTCCTCGTTGCCAGCCACCGGCTGTCCACCGTCCGAAGCGCACGGCACGTCGTCCTGCTCACCGGGGGCGGCACGGTGGTCAGCGGCAGCCACGAAGACCTGCTCGCCGGCGACGATGTCCGCTACCGAGGTCTCGTCGCCGGCGACGCCACCGTCCCCTTCGATCGCTCTCCACTCTGAGCCCCACTCGGCACATGCCCGGCCACAGTGCCGCCCCGGATCATTAAACGTTCCGCCCCTCCCACCCCGAGGACACCGTTCATGGCCAGGTACTCCCCGCACTCCTTGAGGAAGTACTCCCTGACGGGCAAAACCGTACTCATCACCGGAGCCGCCGGCGGCATCGGAGCGGCCTGCGCACGACTCCTGCACGCCCGGGGCGCCAACCTGGTCCTCACCGGCCGCAACGCCTCCTCCGTCGCCGCCCTGGCGCGCGAACTGGGAGTGCAAGGGATACTCGCCCTGGCAGTGGACGTGACCGACCGAAGTGCTCTGGAAGAGGCGGTAACGCGCTCCGTCGAACGGTTCGGCACACTCGACGTGGTCTTCGCCAACGCGGCCGTCGGCCCCGACCTTCCCGCTACCGTCGCCACCATCGACCCCGACCTGTTCGAGCACATCGTCGAGGTGGACTTCCTCGGAGTGTGGCGCACGGTGCGCGCGGCCCTCCCCCAGATCATCGCCAACCGCGGTCACGTCCTGGTCACCGCGTCCACGTACGCCTACATCAACGGGGTGGCGAACGCGCCCTACGCGGCGTCCAAAGCCGCCGTCGAACAGTTCGCCCGGGCCCTGCGCGTGGAGCTGGCACCGCACGGGGCCACCGCCGGCGTTCTCTATCCGGGGTGGGTGGACACCGCGATCAGCCGTGCGGCCTTCGGCGGACACGAACTCACCACCCGGATGCGTGAGACCGCCTTCCCCCGCCCCCTCGCCGCCGCCGTCACTCCGGAACTTGTCGCACGCCGCGCGGTCCGGGGCATCGAGCGCCGCGCGGCCGGTACTACCGTCCCTCGCCGTTGGCAGCCGGTCGGCATCTTGCGCGGCATGATCAATCCCTTTACCGACCACCTCCTGGCCCGGCACGGCACGCTTCAGTCGATGCTGCGGGCGCTGGAAGACGCCGCACGTGAGACGGCCTCACGGGACGACGTCGCAGCCACGTCAATGCGGGTAGCACCCAGGCCGGCACCTTCGCAAGAAATCATCCCGCAGTCCCGCTGATCCGCAGATCCGCAGTCGCGGGACCAGAGGTGCTCCGCATCCCACTGAGGGGTCCGTGTCTGCCGTTCCTATCCCGCCGTTGATTCATTGCAGATCGTGCAAAGTGCGCTGGGTTACCGGTCCGGCGTGGGGAGTGTCATGAATCAGGTCGGGTGGTCCGGGGAATCGCACCCCCGGGCCACTCGACCTCTCAGGGCAATACAACTATTGATCAGAAACTCAAGGGGTTCTCGTTGAGGGTGTAGCGGACGTGCGGGCCGTGGAAGTAACCGCGGACGATGTGGGGCTGGCGTTGGCGC
>NZ_JBSFUB010000112.1:0-21978 GCF_053591575.1 Streptomyces altiplanensis
GCGAGGCGGTCGAAGGCGACGACCGGGATGCCCTCGTCCTTGGCCTTCTTCACGCCGTTGGCGACCGCCTTGGCGTCCACCGCGTCCAGGATCAGATGACATCACCGAGCCGGGCCGGAGGTGTTTCCGGAGCCTCGACGTCCGGCCGGGCCGCCCGGCGGCGCCGGCCGCCCGCGCCACTCAGAAGCTGATCTGGTTGATGGTTTCCGCTATCGAGTTCATGAAGCGGTTGATCGACGGCGCCATGCCGGTGGACGCGAGGAAGAAGCCGAAGAGAACGGCCACCACCGCCGGTCCCGCCTTGATCGAGCCCCCGCGGATCAACACCACCAGGACGATCGCCAACAGAAGCACCACAGACAGTGAAATGGCCACAACTGATCACACCCTCGGTCGGTCCGCCTTGCCGGCCCGGGAGCGCACGGCCCGGCGCACTCCCGCAGGGACCATCGTGCCACCAACTCACCAGTGGCGGCTGCCGGGTGACGGAACGTTGGTGGCCGGTCGGCGCCGCGAGGGGGTCCGGCGTACACGCCGGGGCGCGGGCGCCGCACATGCGCGCCACTCACTCTGATGCCCCGTCCGCGGATTGATAACCCTGATCGTTTCGCTACCCACACATCACATTCGCGGGAAATTCGAATTGCACGGACGGTCACATCATGCCGGTCGACAAAGAGGTAGCGGGCGGGACATATCGCCAGAGTCACCTACTGGCGGTATGCACCATTTAGTCGGGATGAGTTACCCCATACGGGGGCGAAAATGTGAGCCACACCATAAGGGCCCATCGCTATGTCGACTTCTCCGCTCACAGGCCACTCACATGAATAACAAAGGGCCGGGAACGAGGTTTTACGGAATCCATCCGGCGACGCTAGGGTGCCTCAGATGTTTCACGCTCCGCACGGATATCAGAGGGCCCCGCTCCCCCCGGCCCGGGAGCAGGAGCCCGAAACACCGCTCGCACGGACCCTCGCGCCCGCCACCCCCGTCCCGGTCCCGGTCCCCACCGCCGCGCCCACCCCCGCCCCCGCTCCGAAGCAGCGCGACGCGTTCTTCGACAACGCCAAGTACCTGGCGATCGTGCTCGTGGCGGTGGCACACATGTGGGAGCCGGTGATGGACGGCAGCCGCGCCACCCGCGCGCTCTACATGGTCGTCTACAGCTTCCACATGCCGGCCTTCATCATCATCTCCGGCTACTTCTCGCGCGGCTTCGACCTGAGACCCAAGAAGGTCCAGCGCCTGATCACGGGCGTCGCCGTGCCGTATCTGATCTTCGAGACCGTTTACAGCCTCTTCAAACGGTGGGCGGACGACCCCGGCCACTCCATCAGTCTGCTCGACCCCTGGTACCTGACCTGGTTCCTGATCGCGCTGTTCGTCTGGCGGCTGACCACCCCGATCTGGCGCTCGCTCCGCCACCCCCTGCCGGTCGCGCTCACCATCGCCGTCCTCGCCTCCGTGACCCCCGGCATCGGAGACGACCTCAACCTCCAGCGCGTCCTGCAGTTCCTGCCGTTCTTCGTACTCGGCCTGCTGCTGAAGCCCGAGCACTTCATGATGGTGCGGCGCCGCGAGGCCAGGCTGCTGGCCGTTCCCGTCGTCCTGTCCACGCTGGCCTTCGCGTACTGGGCCGCCCCCCGTCTCGAGCTCGGGTGGTTCTACCACAGCAGTGCCGCTCAGGACAGGGGCGCTCCGTGGTGGACCGGGATCGTCATGACCTTCGCGCTCTTCGGCTGCTCGCTGCTCCTGACGGCCTGCTTCCTGTCCTGGGTCCCGGGCCGCACGATGTGGTTCACCGTGCTGGGCGCCGGCACCCTGGGCGGATACCTGCTGCACGGCTTCCTGGTGAAGGGCGCCAACTACGCGGGGCTGTTCGACTCGTACCCCTGGCTCTCCAGCCCGCTCGGCGAGGTCTTCCTGACCGTCGCGATCGCCGTCGCGGTCACCCTGATGTGCACTCCGCCCGTGCGGCGGCTGTTCCGCTGGTCCATGGAGCCCGAGATGAACTGGGCTTTCCTCCGCGACCCGGCCGAGGACGCCCGGCAGCGGGAGCGCCGCCCCGTGGGCAAGGCCTCCTAGAAGGACCGGACCTCCGGGCAGACCCGGGCTCCGGCTCGGGCTGCGGCCCCGGAAGGGCGTCGCGCCTCTTCCTGCGCGAGCGTGAAACGGACCCCGGTCCTCTCGTCGAACGTGACGAGAGGACCGGGGTCCGCGCCGTGTGCGGGCCCGCCTCCCGGGCCCGGCTCCGGATGTTCCGGATCAGGTGGCGGCTTGAGGATTGCAGTGTCAAATGTTCGGTAAACTAATTACTGACGCGACCTTGACTATTCCTTGACTCACAGGAGGAACGGGCCCATCGGACACGCAGACACCCTCATAGCCATGGGCGGCGCCTTTCTCGCCGCCGCCGTGCTCGCCCGCCTGGGCGGCCGCATCGGTCTCCCGACCATCCCTCTGTTCATCCTGGCCGGGATCCTGCTCGGCCCCCACACCCCCGGCTTCGTACTCGTCGAAGACCCCCACGAGCTGGAGATGCTCTCCGCGCTGGGGCTCGTCCTGCTGCTCTTCTACCTCGGCCTCGAATTCCATCTGGACGATCTGAAGGCGGGCGGCCGGAAGATGGCCCTCGCGGGCGCGACGTACCTCGTGCTGAACGTCGGCGCGGGGCTCGGTTTCGGGTTCGCGCTCGGCTGGGGGGCGTCCGAGGCGCTCGTACTGGCCGGCGTCCTGGGCATCTCCTCGTCGGCGATCGTGACGAAGGTCCTGGTCGACCTGGGCCGTATCGGCAACGGCGAGACCAAGCCGATCCTCGGGATCATCGTCGTCGAGGACATCTTCCTGGCCCTCTACCTCGCGGCCCTGCAGCCGATCCTGTCCGGCGCGGACAGTCTCGCGGCGGCGGCCGTGGACGCGGGGAAGGCGTTCGGCTTCCTGTTGCTGCTGGCGCTCGCGGCGCGGTTCGGCACGAAGGCGGTCGGGTGGCTGATCGGGACGAAGGACAACGAACTGCTCGTCATCTCCTTCCTGGGGGCCGCGGTCTTCGTCGCCGGGGTCTCGGAGTGGTTCGGGGTCGCGGACGCGATCGGCGCGTTCATGGTCGGTCTGATGCTGGGCAGTACGAGTTCGGGCGAGCGGATCATGAAGCTGGTCCACCCGCTGCGGGACGCGTTCGGCGCGATCTTCTTCTTCGCCTTCGGGCTGTCGATCGATCCGGGCGACCTGCCGGTGGTGCTCTGGCCGGTACTGGCCGCCGTCGCGGTGACGCTGGTCATGAATGTCGTGGCGGGTCTGGCGGCTGCCCGTATCCACGGTTTCGGGGCGGGCCCTGCGGCGAACATCTCGACCACGCTGCTGGCGCGGGGCGAGTTCGCGCTCATCCTCGCCACGATGGCGGCGGGCGCGGGCCTGGACGAGCGGCTTTCGCCGTTCATCGCGGGGTACGTGCTGCTGCTCGCGGTGCTGGGCCCGCTGGCGGCGGGCCGGTCGCACTGGCTGGCGAAGGTGCTGCCGGGCGGCGGGCGCGGGAGCGGACCCGGTTCTGAGGCCGGGGCCGGGCGCGGGCGGGAGCTGGTGGGCTGACGCGGTGCGGCCGGCCGCCTCGTTACGCGCCGTGGCAGATCAGGAGGAGGGCGCGGTCGTCGTTGACGTCCTTGGCCACCGCTTCGATCAGGTGCCACGCGGCGCCCTGGAAGCCCGGCGTCACGTAGCGGTCGGCCTCGCCGGTCAGGCGGTCGATGCCTTCGGCGATGTCCCGGCCGGAGGCTTCCACCAGGCCGTCCGTGAACAGCATCAGTACGTCGCCGGGTGCCAGTGAGCCCTTGCACGGGTCGAACTGCGCGCCGTCGTACACGCCGAGCAGCGGTCCCTCGCCGGACTTCTCCTCCCAGCGGCCGCTGCCCGCGTGGAGCTGGAGTGCGGGGAGGTGGCCCGCCGACAGGAGTTCGTAGTCGCCGGAGTCCAGGTCCAGGACCAGGTGGATGGAGGTCGCGAAGCCCTCGTCCCAGTCCTGGCGCAGGAGGTAGCCGTTGGCGGCGGGGAGGAAGCCGTGCGGCGGGAGCGACCCGAGGAGGCCGCCGAAGGCGCCGGACAGGAGCAGGGCGCGCGATGCCGCGTCCATGCCCTTGCCGGACACGTCGGTGAGGACGACTTCCAGGGTGCGGCCGCCGTTCGTGCGGGCCGCGACCACGAAGTCGCCCGAGAAGGACTGGCCGCCGGCGGGGCGCAGCGCCATCTCGCTGTGCCAGTTCTTCGGCAGGCGGGGCAGCGCGCTCTGGACGCGGATGCGTTCGCGGAGGTCGAAGAGCATCGTGCCGCCGCGCCGCCAGGGGACGCCGACCCTGGCCCTGAACTGGGCGATGATCAGGCCGAAGAAGCCGCAGGCCGCGACGGTGAGGACGGTGCCGGGGGTGACGCGGGCCGCGCCTTGTGTGTAGGGGCCGAGGACGATCGACTCGACGATCAGCGCGGTGGCCGCGGCGGCGTACAGGCCGAGCAGGCTGGCCGGGCGCAGCAGGAGGCCGCCGGCCACGATCGGGAGCACCAGGAGGGACGGCGCGCACCAGACCGGTGACGCGATCGTGCCGACGGCGATCGCCGGGACCGTCAGGAGGAGACCGGCCAGGGCGATCCAGTCCGAGCCGTCGCCCCGGAAGTAGTCGACGCCGGATTTGCGCAGCGCGATACGGGCCCGGTGCGCAGACTTGCGCGTCCGGGCCGAGAACGATTCGGTTCCCACTCCACCTGCCATTGCGCTGGACCCTATCCACCCCGGCCGGTGCTCCGCAGGGGGACCCCTATGACATTGTGTTCGAAATCGGGTCGCCCTTGTGCCAGGGGCCTGGTAGGGATGGCATATGACCACCGACTTACGTGTGTTACGGGCATCCGAGTGGGACGACTGGTACGCGGCCTTCGAACTCGCCTTCGGGGGTGTGGCGCAGGAGGCGGAGGCCCGGGAACTCGACCGCGCGCTGACCGAACCTGCCCGCTGCGTGGGTGTCTGGGACGGGGATCAGTGTGTCGGCACGGCGGGCGCGTACACCTTCCGTCTGTCCGTGCCGGGCGGCGCCCTGGTGCCGGCCGCCGGCGTGAGCGTCGTGAGCGTGGCGACGACGCACCGGCGGCGCGGGATCCTGACCGCGATGATGCGGCGCCAGCTCGACGACGTACGGGCATGGGGGGAACCGGTCGCGCTGCTGACCGCTTCGGAGCCCGCGATCTACGGCCGCTTCGGGTACGGCGCCGCGACGCAGCAGCTGTCGGCGGAGATCGACACGTCACGGGTGCGGCTGGCGGTGCCGGCGGGGACGGACGACGTACGGCTGAGGTCCGCGGAACCGGCCGGTGCGCGGGACGTGTGCGAGGCGGTGTACGCGCGGAACGTGACGGGCCGGCCCGGGATGCTCGCGCGCCGGCCGCACTGGGAGCGGCTGCCGCTGCTCGACGCGGAGAGCGAGCGCAGGGGCGCGTCGCCGCTGCGGTGCGTACTGGCCGAGCGGGGCGGGGGAAACGGGGAGACGGGGGGTGCGGGGGACGTCGTCGGGTACGCCCGGTTCCAGGTCAAGCCGGAGTGGGACACGGCGGGCCCCAACGGCGTGGTCCTGCTGCGGGATCTGGAGGCGCTCGACCCGGCGGCGTACGCGGCGCTGTGGCGCTTTCTGTTCGACATCGACCTGACGTCGAGGATCCGGGCGCGGAACCGGCCCGTGGACGATGCCTGGCAGCACCTTGTCTCGGACATCCGGCGGTGCGACGTACGGCTGCGGGATTCGCTGCACGTGCGGCTGGTGGAGGTGGGAGCGGCGCTGGAGGCGCGTGCGTACCAGGCGCCGGTGGATGTGGTACTGGAGGTGACGGACTCCTTCTGCCCCTGGAACGAGGGGCGTTGGCGGCTGACCGGCGACGCCAAGGGGGGTGCGTCGTGCAAGCGGACGGACGAGGCGGCGGATCTGGCGCTGTCCGTACGGGAGTTGGGTGAGGCGTACCTCGGTGGCGTCGGCCTGGCCGCGCTGGCGGCGGCGGGGCGGGTGCGGGAGCTGCGGCCGGGGGCGCTGGCGGAGGCGTCGGTGGCGTTCGGGGCGGGGGTCGCGCCCTGGCTTCCGCACGGGTTCTGAGGCTCTGAGGGGGCCGGCCTCGGGCGGTGCTGTCGCGGGGGGGGCTTCGGGGCCGGTGCCGCGCCGGGCGGGGCGTCCGGTGCGGTGCGGGTCAGCGGGCCTGGCAGGCCGGGCACCAGAAGAGGTTGCGGGCGGCCAGAGCGGCGGTGCGGATCTGGCCGCCGCAGATGTGGCAGGGCAGGTTCGCCCTGCGGTAGACGTAGACCTCGCCGCCGTGGTCGTCGACGCGGGGCGGCCGGCCCATCGCTTCGGGCATGTGCTCGGGACGGACGGTGTCGATGCGGTTGTGGCGTACGCCCTCGCGCATGAGGACGACCAGGTCCGCCCAGATCGCGTCCCACTCGCGGCGGGTCAGGTCCTTGCCCGCGCGGTAGGGGTCGATGCCGTGCCGGAAGAGGACCTCGGCGCGGTAGACGTTGCCCACGCCGGCGACGACCTTCTGGTCCATGAGGAGGGCGGCGACGGTGGTGCGGCTGCGGGAGACGCGCTGCCAGGCCCGGTCGGGGGCGTCGTCGCGGAGGGGGTCGGGGCCGAGGCGGTCGTGTATCGCCTGCTTCTCGCCGTCGGTGATCAGGGCGCAGGCGGTGGGACCGCGGAGGTCGGCGTAGTGGCCGGCGTTGACCAGGCGCAGGCGCACCGTGCCGGCCGGGGGCGGGGCGGGCGCCGCGCCGAAGCCGAGCTTGCCGAAGAGGCCGAGGTGGATGTGGATCCAGCCGGTGTCCTCGAAGCCGAGGAAGAGGTGCTTGCCGTGGGCTTCGGCGGCTTCCATGCGGGTGCCGTCCAGGAGGGCGGCGCTGTCCGCGAACTTGCCCTGGGGGCTGGTGACGCGCACCGGGGAGCCCGCGAAGCGGGCGCGGTGGTCGTCCGCGAGGCGGTGGATGGTGTGCCCCTCGGGCATGGGTCTGCGTCTCCTGCGGAGCGTCGGGGACGGTGCCGCGCCGCGGCGTCTCCCCGGGCGGCGAACGGCGGCCCGTCCCGCACCGCGGCCTGGGCGACGGTGCGGGACGGGAGCGGGGTTACGGCTGCTGGGGGTGGTGGGCCGGGACCGGGGGAAGGTCGCCGGTCCGCTCGTACGCCGCCAGCATGTCGATGCGGCGCTGGTGGCGCTCTTCGCCGGAGTAGGGGGTGGAGAGGAAGATCTCCACGAACTTCGTGGCCTCCTGCTCGGTGTGCATCCGGCCGCCGATCGAGAGCACGTTGGCGTCGTTGTGCTCACGGCCGAGCGCCGCCGTCTGCTCGCTCCAGGCCAGCGCGGCCCGTACGCCCCTGACCTTGTTCGCGGCGATCTGCTCGCCGTTGCCGGAGCCACCGATCACGATGCCCAGGCTCTCCGGGTCCGCGGCGGTCTTCTCCGCGGCGCGCAGGCAGAACGGCGGGTAGTCGTCCAGGGCGTCGTAGATGTGGGGGCCGCAGTCGACGGGCTCGTGCCCGTGGGCCTTCAGCCACTCGACGAGATGGTTCTTGAGTTCGTATCCGGCATGGTCGGAACCGAGGTACACGCGCATGGGACGAGTGTGGCACGGGCGCCGCCGGGTAACTGTCGCCGGGGTGAGGACGGGCGTCGTGCTTCGGATTTCGTACAACGATCCGGAATCGGGTCTTCCGTCCCGCGTGAGTTCCGGTTTGAATGCGGGGGCTCGTACCCCGAGAAGCTAAGGATTGTGCATGAGCGCGCAGCCGACCCTTGCGAAGGCAGGCGGAACCCCTGAAGAACCAGGGAATCCGCAGGCCTCCGATGGTCTCCAGGCCGGTCTCAAAAACCGCCATTTGTCCATGATCGCCATCGGCGGTGTCATCGGCGCCGGCCTCTTCGTGGGGTCGAGCGGCGGTATCGCCGCCGCCGGTCCGGCGATTCTGCTGTCGTACACGCTCGTCGGCGCGATGGTCGTCTTCGTCATGCGGATGCTCGGCGAGATGGCCGCCGCGAACCCGACGTCCGGTTCGTTCTCCGCGTACGCCGACCGCGCGCTCGGACGCTGGGCGGGCTTCTCCATCGGCTGGCTGTACTGGTTCTTCTGGGTCGTGGTGCTGGCGGTCGAGGCGACGGCCGGCGCGAAGATCCTCGAAGGGTGGATACCGGCCGTACCGCAGTGGGGCTGGGCGCTGATCGTGATGGTCGTGCTGACCGCCACGAACCTGGTGTCGGTTTCGTCGTACGGCGAGTTCGAGTTCTGGTTCGCCGGGATCAAGGTCGTCGCGATCGGCGGCTTCGTGGTGATCGGTCTGCTGGCCGTGTTCGGTGTGCTGCCGGGGTCCGACAACCCGGGCACCGGATTCGCGCATCTGACGGACAGCGGCGGGTTCTTCCCGCACGGGCCCGGCGCGATCCTGACCGGTGTGCTGATGGTCGTCTTCTCGTTCATGGGCAGCGAGATCGTCACGCTGGCGGCCGGCGAGTCGTCGGACCCGCAGCGGGCCGTGACCAAGGCCACGAACAGCGTGATCTGGCGCATCGGCGTCTTCTACCTCGGCTCCATCTTCGTGGTGCTCACGCTGCTGCCGTGGAACGACAAGTCGATCCTGGAGGACGGGTCGTACGTCGCCGCCCTCAACTCGATCGGGATTCCGCACGCGGGTCAGATCATGAACGTCATCGTGCTGACGGCCGTGCTGTCGTGCCTGAACTCCGGGCTCTACACCGCCTCGCGCATGGCGTTCTCGCTCGGCCAGCGCGGTGACGCGCCGAAGTCGTTCGCCCGTACGAGCGGGAAGGGCGTGCCGCGGGCCGCGATCCTGTCGTCGGTCGCTTTCGGTTTCGTCGCCGTCTTCTTCAACTACAAGTGGCCCGACACGGTGTTCGCGTTCCTGCTGAACTCCTCGGGCGCGGTGGCGCTGTTCGTGTGGCTGGTCATCTGCTTCACGCAGCTGCGGATGCGCGGCATCATCCTGCGCGAGGCGCCGGAGAAGCTGATCGTGAAGATGTGGCTCTTCCCGTACCTGACGTGGGCGACCGCCGCGATGATCATGTTCGTGATCGTCTACATGGCGTTCGACGACGCGGCGCGCGAGCAGGTGCTGCTGTCGCTGCTGGTGGCGGTCGTCGTCGTCGGTATCGCGTTCGTCCGCGAGAAGGTGAAGCGCGGGCAGAAGGTGTAGACGGAGTGACGGAAGGGCCCGCGCCTCCCATGGGGCGCGGGCCCTTCGTCGTACGTACGGGCGGACTCAGCCGCGGTCGCCCACCAGCTTCCACGCCGCCGGCAGCGCGCCCATCGCCAGCGCCGCCTTCAGCGCGTCGCCGAGGAGGAACGGGACCAGGCCCGCCGCCACGGCCGCGCTCAGCGACATGCCGGCCGAGAAGGCCAGGTACGGCACGCCGACGGCGTAGATGACCGCCGAGCCCAGGACCATCGTGCCCGCGGTGCGCAGCACGGAGCGGTCGCCGCCCCGGCGGGCCAGCGCGCCGACCACGGTGGCGGCCAGCAGCATGCCGAGTACGTAGCCGAAGGACGCGCCGCCCGCGCCCGAGGTGCCGCCCGCGAACCACGGCACCCCGGCCATGCCGACCAGGGCGTACAGCGCGAGGGAGAGGAAGCCGCGGCGGGCGCCGACGGCGGTGCCGACGAGCAGCGCCGCGAAGGTCTGGCCGGTGACGGGCACCGGGGAGCCGGGGACCGGGACGGCGATCTGGGCCGCGATGCCGGTGAGCGCGGCGCCGCCGAGCACCAGGACCGCGTCGCGGGCGAGGGCCCGGCCGGCGGTGGTGGCGGACGGCAGCAGGTCGGCGAGGACCGCTCCGGAACGGGCGGGGGCGGCAGCAGTGCTCATCGGGACTCCGCGGGTGAGGAAGGGTGCGGGCAGGAAGGGACACCGTGACCGTAGCCCAGGGGTTAACGAGCGATCACCATCAGTGGCCGACAAAGCGGGGGTTGATCGCTTGGTGGGGTTCGGACAAAGGGCGGGCGGCAATCCTGTGTGAGCGTGACGCGCGTCACTGAGGTCCGGGAGCCGGGGGCCCTTTTGCCGAGAAGTGACGGACTCGGGGAGACTGTAGGTTCTTGCCAAACGGTCCACCGAACGTTCCTAGAGCTGCGAGCACCATGCACGACGATCAGGCCGAGCCCCTCGCCCACGGGCTCAAGCAGCGCCACCTGACCATGCTCGGCCTCGGCGGGGTGATCGGCGCCGGACTGTTCGTGGGTTCGGGCGCCGGGATCGCGGTCGCCGGCCCCGGCATCGTCGTCTCGTACCTGATCGCGGGCGCGCTCGCGATGCTGGTGATGCGGATGCTCGGCGAGATGTCCGCCGCGATGCCCGCGTCCGGGTCGTTCTCGGTGCACGCGGAGCGGGCACTGGGGCGCTGGGCCGGGTTCAGCGCGGGGTGGCTGTACTGGTTCCTGCTGGTCGTGGTGCTGGCGGTGGAGGCGACGGCCGCGGCGCGGATCGCGAACGGCTGGGTGCCGGGCATCGCGCAGTGGGCGTGGGTGCTGATCTTCATGGTGGTGTTCACCTGCGCCAACCTCGCCGCCGTGAAGAACTTCGGGGAGTTCGAGTTCTGGTTCGCCGCGCTCAAGGTCGGCGCCATCGTCCTGTTCCTCGGGCTCGGGCTGCTGGCCGTCTTCGGGGTGCTGCCGGACACGGAGCCGGTGGGGCTCGGCAATCTCACCGGGCAGGGCGGGTTCCTGCCGAACGGGTGGGAGGGCGTCGTGTCGGGCGTGCTGACGGTCGTCTTCGCCTTCGGCGGGCTGGAGGTCGTCACCATCGCCGCCGCCGAGACCGAGGACCCGGCCCGCAACGTCGCCCGCGCGGTGCGCGCCGCCGTGTGGCGGATCCTCTTCTTCTACGTCGGGTCGATGCTCGTCATCGTCACCGTGCTGCCCTGGAGCGCGCAGCAGGCGGGGCTCAGCCCGTACGTCACCGTGCTCGACGCGATCGGCGTTCCGTCCGCCGGGCAGGTCATGAACATCGTGGTGTTCGTGGCGCTGCTGTCCGCGCTCAACGCCAATCTGTACGGGTCCTCGCGGATGGTGTTCTCGCTCGCGGAGCGCGGCGAGGCGCCGAAGGGCCTGCTCAAGGTGTCGGGCGGAGCCGGTGGCGGGGTGCCGCGCCGGGCCGTGCTGGCGTCGGTCGCCTTCGGGTTCGTCTCCGTACTCCTCAATCTCCTGTGGCCCGAAACGGTCTTCCTGTACATGCTGAACGCCGTCGGCGCGGTGCTGCTGTTCGTGTGGGGGCTCGTCGCCGCCTCGCAGCTGCGCCTGCGCCGCCGCATCGAGCGGGAGGCCCCCGAGCTGCTGACGCTGAGGATGTGGGGCTTCCCCTGGCTCACCTGGATCACGCTGGCCGGGCTCGGCGGCGTACTGGTGCTGATGCTCACCGACGACGCGGCGCGGCCGCAGCTGCTGTGGTCGGCCGGTGCGGCCGGTGCGGTGCTGCTGGTGGCGATGGTGAGGGAATGGCGTGCAAGGCGTGTGTGAGTATTCACGTTGTGTGAGCGTCGTGTCCGTATAGCGGTCACGTGTTCCCTGTGAGCGGTGCGCGTACTCAGACTGTGGCGTCTGTTTCCCCGTCTCAGCTACTGAACAGGGCCCGCCCATGTCCCGGTCTCCCGCGCCGACGCCCGTCGAGGATGTCGGCTCCGTCGACAACAAGGTCGACTCGCCGCTCACGCACGGACTCAAGCAACGCCATCTGTCGATGATCGCCCTCGGCGGCGTCATCGGCGCGGGACTCTTCGTCGGTTCGGGCGCGGGCATCGCCGCCGCCGGCCCCTCGATCATCGTCGCGTACGCGATATCCGGGCTTCTGGTGATGCTCGTGATGCGCATGCTCGGCGAGATGTCGGCCGCCAACCCGGCCTCCGGCTCGTTCTCCGTGCACGCGGAGCGGGCGATCGGCCCGTGGGCCGGCTTCACCGCGGGCTGGGCGTTCTGGTTCCTGCTCTGCGTGGCCGTCGGCCTCGAAGGCATCGGCGCCGCGAAGATCATGGTGGGGTGGTTCCCGGACACGCCCGAGTGGGCCTGGGTCGCCCTCTTCATGCTGGTGTTCTGCTGCACGAACCTGGCGGCCGTGAAGAACTTCGGCGAGTTCGAGTTCTGGTTCGCCGCGCTCAAGGTCGGCGCCATCGTCGTGTTCCTGGGCATCGGCGTCCTCGCGATCCTCGGCCTCCTGCCCGGCTCCGACACCCCCTCCCCCGGCGCCGGGAACCTCACGGGCATCGGCGGGTTCATGCCGAACGGCTCCGAGGGCCTGATCGTCGGCCTGCTGGCCTCGGTCTTCGCGTACGGCGGCCTGGAGACGGTCACCATCGCCGCGGCCGAGTCCGAGCACCCCGTCCAGGGCGTCGCGAAGGCCGTGCGTACGGCGATGTGGCGCATCGCGGTCTTCTACATCGGCTCGATGGCGGTCATCGTCACGCTGGTGCCGTGGAACGACAAGGAGGTGGTGGCGAAGGGGCCGTACGTCGCGACCCTGGACCACCTGGGCATCCCCGCCGCCGGTCAGATCATGAACGTCGTCGTGCTGATCGCCCTGCTCTCGGCGATGAACGCCAACATCTACGGCGCCTCCCGCATGGCCTGCTCGCTGGTCTCCCGCCGTCAGGGCCCGAAGGTCCTCGGCGCGGTCTTCGGCGGTGTGCCGCGCATCGCCGTGCTGGTGTCCTCCGTGTTCGGCTTCGTGTGCGTGCTGCTCAGCTACTGGCGGCCCAACGACATCTTCCAGTGGCTGCTCAACATGATCGGCGCGCTGATCCTGGTCGTCTGGATCTTCATCGCCGTCTCGCAGCTGCTGCTGCGCCGCCGCACCGAGCGCGAGGCGCCGGAGAAGCTCGTCGTGAAGATGTGGCTCTACCCGGCGCTGACCTGGGTCGCGCTCGCGGGCATGGCGGCGGTCTTCGTCCTGATGGCCCGCGAGGAGGACACCCGGCTCCAGCTGTACTGGAGCGGCGGCCTGACGCTCTTCCTCGCCGTCGTCGGTTACGCGCTCCAGCAGGTCCGCAAGTCGGCGGCCGGCGCGGACGCGGCAGCCGTCGCGGGCAAGGAAGACTGAGCGAAGCGATACGCACGAGCGATACGCACGTCCGTACGTATCAGCAGCGCACCGGACCCCCCGGCCGTCACGGCCGGGGGGTCCTTCGCGTCCGCACCGCGGACGGGCCAGGGCGTGCGCCGCGCCGCCGGCGGCTGCCCGGCGGGTGTCCGCCGGTGCCCAGCCGTGCCGTGCTGTGCCGTGCCGTCGTCGGGCCGCACACGGCCCTCCCGCGGATATCGGCGCAGCCTGTGAAGTTCACACCGTGCACCGTGTTTTTCCGTTGCGCGGGGGATTGACGCCCAACTACCGCTGTTCCAAGCTCTGTTAACCAATCGACTGCACGTGTTGGCGGAGGTCGTGATGGACATGCGCGCACCTGACCGGCGGCGGTTCCTCGCACTCACGGCGGCCGCCTCCGCCACTCCCCTGCTGAGCGCCTGCGGAACGGGCTTCGGCGGCAAGGCGGAGCACAAGGGCGGCGGGTCGGCGGCCGACGACGTCACCGGCTCCTTCGACTGGAAGAAGGCCGGGGGCAGGACGGTCAAGGCGCTGCTGAACAAGCACCCGTACACCGACGCGCTGATCGCCGACCTGAAGTCCTTCACCGAGAAGACCGGCATCGAGGTCGAGTACGACGTCTTCCCGGAGGACAACTACTTCGACAAGCTGACGGTGGACCTTTCCAGCGGTCGCGCCTCGTACGACATCTTCATGCTGGGCGCGTACATGGTCTGGCAGTACGGGCCGCCGGGATGGCTGGAGGACCTCGGGCCGTGGATGAGCAACTCGTCGGCCACCGGCGCCGAGTGGGACCAGGGTGACTTCTTCCCGAATCTGCTCCAGGCCGGCCAGTGGTCGCTGAAGGCGGGTGCGCCGCTCGGGCAGGGCGGGCAGTACGCGCTGCCGTGGGGCTGGGAGACGAACGTCGTCGCGTACAACACCGAGGTCTTCAAGAAGCTGGGACTCAGGCCCGCCGAGACCTTCGACGAGCTGCGCGAGATGTCCGGCGCCATCAGGCGCAGGGCGCCGGGGGCCGGATTCGACGGGATGTACGGCGTCGCGGTGCGCGGGTCGCGGAGCTGGGCGACGATCCACCCCGGCTTCATGACGATGTACTCGCGGTACGGGCTCAAGGACTTCACGGTCGACGGCGGGAGGATCACGCCCGCCATGAACAGCCCCGAGGCCGTCGCCTTCACCCGGGACTGGGCGGAGATGGTCAAGAAGGGCGGGCCGCCGTCCTGGACGTCGTACACCTGGTACCAGTGCTCCAGCGACCTCGGCGCGAAGAAGGCCGGGATGCTCTTCGACGCCGATACGGCGGCCTACTTCCAGGCGGTGGAGGGGGCTTCCCCGGCCTCCGGGAAGATCGCCTTCCACCCGGGGCCGAAGGGGCCGGACGGGTCGCTCGCCACGAACATGTGGATCTGGTCGCTCGGCATGAACGCCAGGAGCGGGAACAAGCACGCGGCGTGGCTGTTCCTCCAGTGGGCGACCGGCAAGGAGCACCTGCGCAAGGCGGCGGTCGAGGGCAACCACATCGACCCGGTGAGGAGGTCCGTCAGCCAGGACGGGGCGTACAAGGACAAGATGAAGGGGATCGAGGGCTTCATCGAGACCTTCGAGACGGTCGTGGACCAGACGAAGATCCAGTTCACGCCGCAGGAGCAGTTCTTCGACGCGACGACGAGCTGGGCGGCTGCGCTCCAGGAGATCTACGGCGGCAGGAACGCCACGTCGGTACTGAACGGCCTGGCGGGCGACCTGGCTTCGAAGGCCGGGTGACGGCCCGGTGTCCCCGTCCCTCACCAAGACCGGCCACGGGGCGGCCTCACGCGGGGGAGGCGGGCCGCCGGCGCGCGTCGTTCCGCGCCGGCGGCGCGGGCTGCGGCCGTACCTGCTGATCGCGCCCGCTCTGCTGCTCACCGGCGGGATCCTCTACCCCTTCGGGCTCGGGCTGTACTACACGGTCTTCGACTTCGCGGCGAGCAAGCCGCAGCCGGACATGGTCGGGCTGGAGAACTACCGGCGCATCTTCACCGAATCGTCGTTCTGGGACTCGGCCCGGGTGACGGTGCTGTACGCGGTGGGGGCGGCGGCCGTCGAGACGGTGCTCGGGGTGGGGGTGGCGCTGCTGCTGCACCGCTCGACGCGGGTCGGGCGCGTACTGGAGAAGGTCCTCATCCTGCCGCTGATGATCGCGCCCGTGATCGCCGCGATCATGTGGAAGCTGATGCTCCAGCCGAGTGTCGGCGTCATCAACCACCTGCTGGAACCCTTCGGCATGGGCGGGGTGCAGTGGACGGACACCCCGGCCGGCGCGCTGCTGTCGTCGATCGCGGTGGACGTGTGGGTCTACACGCCGTTCGTGGCGGTCCTGGCGCTGGCGGGGCTGCGGTCGCTGCCCGCGTCGCCCTTCGAGGCGGCGGCGGTGGACGGGGCCGGCTGGTGGTTCACGTTCCGGAAGCTGACGCTGCCGATGCTGTGGCCGTACGTCCTGGTGGCGGTGATCTTCCGGTTCATGGACTCGCTGAAGGTCTTCGACATCATCTACGCCCTGACCGAGGGCGGGCCCGGCGACTCGACCATGGTGCTCCAGATCCGGGCGTACCTGGAGGCGATCCGCTTCCAGCGGTACTCGTTCGGGATCAGCTACATGATCGTGCTGTGGGCGGTGGTCTACCTGGTCACGATGGTGCTGGTGCGCTACCTGGGAAAGGTCCAGAACCGGGCGGCGGAGGTGCCGAAGTGAAGCGCAGGCTGCTTGCCGTCGCCGCCGACGGGGCGCTGATCCTCTACTTCGTCTTCGCGCTCTTCCCGGTCGCCTGGATGATCGTCCTGTCGCTGAAGCCGGCGAACGAGCTGTTCAGCACGTACTTCTCCTTCACGCCCACCCTCGACTCGTACAGGACGGTGCTCGGGGCGGGGAGCGACGAGGGCGTGCCGTTCCTGCGGTTCTTCGTCAACAGCCTGGTGGTGTCGCTGGGAGCGGTCGGGCTGTCGCTGGTGATCGGGCTGCCCGCCGCCTACGCCGCCGCCCGGTGGCGGTTCCGGGGCTCGGAGAACCTGATGTTCACGCTGCTGTCCTTCCGGTTCGCACCCGAACTCACCGTGATCATCCCGCTGTTCGTGCTCTACCAGCAGCTCGGGCTCTTCGACAGTTACGTCGGCATGATCTGGGTCCTTCAGCTCGTCACGCTGCCACTGATCGTCTGGATCATGCGCTCGTACTTCTCCGATCTGTCGCCGGAGCTGGAGCAAGCCGCCCTGCTCGACGGCTATACGAGGAAGCAGGCGTTCTTCAAGGTCGCGCTGCCGCTCGTCAAGCCGGGCATCGCCGCCGTCTCGCTGCTCGCCTTCATCTTCGCCTGGAACAACTTCGTCTTCCCGCTCATCCTGACGTCGTCCGAGGCCCAGACGGTGACGGTCGGCGCGCTGTCCTTCCTCGGCGGCGACCGGCCCAAGTACAACCTGACGGCCGCGGCGGCGCTGGTGTCGGTGGTCCCGCCGCTGCTCCTCGCGCTCACCATCCAGCGGTACCTGGTGCGCGGGCTCTCCTTCGGGGCGGTGAAGTCCTGATGAGCTCCGCGATCTCGCTGCGCGGCATCCGCAAGTCGTACGGCGGGAACACCGCGCTCGACGGCCTCGACCTCGACGTCGGGGAGGGGGAGTTCTTCTGCCTGCTCGGGCCGTCCGGTGCGGGCAAGACCACGACGCTCAAGACCGTCGCGGGACTGGAGGAGCCCCAGTCGGGCACGGTCTCGCTCGACGGCGCCGACATGACGGGCGTCGAGCCGTACGACCGGGGCGTCGCGATGTGCTTCGAGTCGTACGCCCTCTACCCGCACCGCAGCGCGTACGACAACCTCGCCTCCCCGCTCCGCTCCCCCCGCCACAGGCTGCCGGCCGCCGAGGCGCACGAGCGGATCGGCGCGGTAGCCGACCTGCTCGGCATCGGCGCGCTGCTGGACCGCCCGGTCGGCCGGCTGTCCAACGGTCAGCGCCAGCGCGTCGCGCTCGGCCGCGTCCTGGTGCGCCCGGCCCGCGCGTTCCTCCTCGACGAGCCGCTGTCCCACCTCGACGCCAAGCTCCGCCAGGCGATGCGCGCCGAACTGAAGGCGATCGGCGCGGTCCGGCGCACCACCACCCTGTACGTCACGCACGACTCGGTGGAGGCGCTGGCGCTCGGCGACCGCATCGGGGTGATCAGGGAGGGCCGGATCGTCCAGACGGGCACCCGCGAGGAGATCTGGCACCAGCCGTACGACACCTTCGTCGCCCGCTCCTTCGGCAGGCCCCGCATCAACCTGCTGCCGGGGACCGTCACCGGCCACGGCACCTTCCTGTCGGCGGACCGCTTCTTCGAGATTCCGCTGGGCCCGCTCGCGGTACGGTCCGCCGCACCCGGCGCCCCGGTGCAGATCGGCGTCAGGCCGCGCGACCTCTCGCTCGGGTCCGGTCCCGTCGAGCTCACCGGCACCGTCTACGTCACCGAGGTCCTGGGCCGCGCCACCGAGGTCACCGTACGGCTCGGCGGGCAGCACCTGTCGCTGGTCGCGCCGCGCGCGGACGCCGCCGGGCTGCGGCCCGACGCTCCGGTGAGGCTGACCGTACGGCCGGAGAGCCTGCTGCTGTTCGGGGCGGACGGCGTGGGCGGCGAACCGGGGCGGAGGATCACCGGATGAGCGACGGCCCGCAGCGCGGTCCCGCGCCCCGCCAGGCCGCCATCGCCGAGCAGGTGCTCGCGGCGGGCTCGGCGACCGCCGCCGAGCTGGCCGAGCGCTTCGACGTCAGCCTGATGACCATCCACCGGGACCTCGACGAGCTCGAACGGCAGGGCCTGGTGAGGAAGTTCAGGGGCGGGGTCACCGCCCGGCCGTCCGGTTTCTTCGAGTCGAACGTCGCGTACCGGCTCAAGGCGATGCGCGCGGAGAAGGCCGCCGTCGCCGAGCACGAGGTCCCGTACGAGGTGTGCCCGACGGCGGCGGGAGGACCGGGCGATGACTGAACTGGTGCTGCGTGGGCTGCGCAAGACCTACGCGGCCCGGGGCCGGCCCCCGGTGGAGGCCGTACGCGGCATCGGCCTGGAGCTGCGCTCCGGCGAACTGCTGGGCCTGCTCGGCCCCTCCGGCTGCGGCAAGTCCACCACACTGCGGATGATCGCGGGCCTGGAGGCGGTGACCGGCGGGGACATCCTCGTCGGCGGCGGCTCGGTGGTGAAGGTCCCCGCCCAGCGGCGCAACATCGGGGTCGCCTTCGAGAACTACGCGCTCTACCCGCCGCTCACCGTCGCCGAGAACCTCGGGTTCGGGCTCGCGGCGCGCCGCAGGCCCCGCGGGGAAGTGGCCGCGCGGGTACGGGGCATGGCCGAGCGGATCGGCCTGACGGAGCTGCTCGACGCACGGCCGGGCGGGCTCTCCAGCGGCCAGAAGCAGCGGGTGGCGCTGGCGCGGGCCCTGATCCGCGAGCCGGACGTACTCCTGCTCGACGAGCCCCTCTCGCACCTGGACGCGGCGCAGCGCGACACGACCCGCCGCGAACTCAAGCGCATTCAGAAGGACTTGGGGCACACCACCATCCTGGTCACGCACGACCAGGAGGAGGCGCTGTCGCTCGCCGACCGGATCGCCGTGATGAAGGACGGCGTCATCCAGCAGCTCGGCACGCCGTACGAGATCTACGACAGTCCGGCGAACCTCTTCGTGGCCGACTTCGTCGGCGAGCCCGCGATCAACCTGCTGCCCGGGGTGGCCGGGGCCGACGGGTGCGTACGGCTCTCGGAGGGGGTGCGGCTGGCCGTTCCCGTGCGTCTGGCGGCGGGCCGGGAAGTGGTGCTGGGCATCAGGCCGGAGGATCTGCGGCTCGCGGGCGAGGACGCGGCGGCCCTGCGGGCGAGGGTCGGCGCCCACGAACCGCTTCTGGAGGCGGGCATCGCCACGCTCGCGCTCGACGGGGTGGCCGAGCCCCTCGTCGTACAGACCGGTCCCGAGGTGCGCCTCGACCGGGGCGAGACCGTACGGGTGAGCGCGGACCCGCGGCTCACGCATGTCTTCGACGCCGAGACAGGAGAGGCCCTGCGATGAAGATCCTGGCAGCCGGTGACCACTTCGTCCTCAACTCGCTGATCTGCGACGCCCTGGAGGCCGCCGTCACCGCGTCCCCCTTCGAGCTGACCGAACTCACCCTCCCCTGGCCGCTCGAACCCTTCGGCAGGGTCGCCGAGGTCGACGAGGCCGGCGACTGCGAGGACGCGCTGATCGAGGCGTTGCGGGACGTCGAGGTGTGTGTGACCCAGATGGCGCCGTTCACGGAGCGGGTGCTGGAGGCCTCCCCCGCCCTGCGGCTCGTCGCCGTCTGCCGCGGCGGCCCGGTCAACGTCAACGTGGAGGCGGCGCGGGCGCGCGGGGTGCGGGTGTGCTTCGCGCCGGGCCGCAACGCGGCCGCCACCGCCGAGTTCACGGTCGCGATGATGCTGGCCGCGATGCGCCGCCTCCCGCAGGCGCACGACTCGCTGGCCCGGCAGGGCGTCTGGGACGGCTCGTACTGCACGTACGAACGCTGCGGCTTCGAGCTGGAGGACACGCGGGTCGGGCTGATCGGCTACGGCGCGGTCGGCAGCCGGGTCGCGTGGGTGCTGAGCGCGTTCGGTGCGGAGGTGGAGGTGTACGACCCGTACGTACGCGGTGATGTGCACGGCGTGCGGGTCGCCTCGCTCGACGCGCTGCTGTCCCGTTCGCGCGTCGTCACCCTGCACGCGCGCCTGACCGACGAGACGCGCGGCCTGATCGGCGCCCGCGAACTGGGCCTGCTGCCGCGCTCGTCCGTGCTGGTCAACGTGGCGCGGGGGCCGCTCGTCGACACGGAGGCGCTGTGCGACGCGCTGGAGAGCGGGCGGCTGGCGGCGGCCGCCCTCGACACGTACGAGCAGGAGCCGCTGCCCGCGGGGGCACGGCTCCGTGCCGTGCCCGGGGTCGTGATGACGCCGCACCTGGGCGGCGCGAGCCGTCAGGTGGCCGGGAAGGCGGCGCGGATCGCGGCGGCCGAGGTGGCCAGGTACGCCGCAGGGGCCCCGCTCGCGCACTGTCTGACCTGAGGAGGTCGTCGGCATGTCGGGGATGCTGTACGTCGGTGTCGACGTGGGCACGTCCATGGTGAAGGCGGCGGCCTTCGACGCCTCCGGGCGGGAGGTCGCGGTCGAGTCCCGCCCGGTCGCGCTCGACATCCGCGGCGGACACGTCGAGCAGGACATGGACGAGGTGTACGCGGCGGTCGTGGCGGTGCTCGCGACGCTGACGGCGGGGCTGGACGGGCCCGTCGAACTGGCCGGGCTCACGGGGCAGGGCGACGGGGTGTGGCTGGTCGACGCGCGGGGCCGCCCGGTGCGGCCGGCGATCTCCTGGATGGACGGCCGGGCGCACGCGCTCCTCGACGCGTGGATGGCGTCGGGCGTCTTCACCTCCGTCTACCGGCGTACGGGCAGTGCGATGTTCCCCGGGTGCCCGGGGCCGGTGCTGGCGTGGCTGGACCGGTACGAGCCGAAGGTGCTGGACGCCGCCGCGACCGCCCTGTACTGCAAGGACATGGTCTTCCAGCGCCTGACGGGGGTGCGGGCCACGGACGTCTCCGACGCGTCCATGCCGTTCCTGGACCCGCGGACGCGGGCGTACGACGACGAGACGCCGGACCTGCTGGGCCTGGGCCACCGGCGCGGCCTGCTGGCCCCGGTCGCCGACCCGGTCGCGGTCGGCGAGACGCGCGGCCCCGGCCTGCCGCCGGGCACGCGGATCGCGGACGGCCCGTACGACCTGCCCGCGTGCGCGCTCGGCGCGGGGGTGACACGGCCGGGGGACGGGCTGCTCATCATCGGCACGTGCCTGGCGTCGCTGGTCGTGACGGACGTCCTCGACCTGGAGGGCGGCGAGCCGGCCGGGCTGCACATCTCGACCGACCGGCCGGGGCAGTGGCTGCGCGCGATGCCGGCGATGGCGGGCACGGCGGCGCTGGACTGGGTGCTGAACACGACGGGCGTACGGCACGCGGAGGTCGACGCGCTGCTGGACGCGGCGCCGGCGGGGGCGAACGGGGTACGGGTCCTGCCCTACTTCGCGCCGTCGGGCGAGCGCGCCCCGTTCGTGGAGCCGCGGCTGCGGGCCGAGGTGACGGGGGTGTCCCTGGAGACCACGAAGGGCGACCTGGTGCGCGCGACCTGCGAGGGGATCGCCTACGCCGCGCGCCACTGCCTGGAGGCGGCGGGCCTCACCGGCGACCTGGCGGTGTGCGGGGGCGGGACGCGTTCGCCGGCGTGGATGCGGCTGTTCGCCGACGTACTGGGGCGTCCGCTGCGCGTGGCCGAGGGCGAGGTCGGGGCGCGGGGCGCGGTGCTGGCGGCGGCGGAGCGGTTCGGGGTGGAGCTGGACGCGGCGTCGTGGACGCGGCCGACGGCGGTGGTGGAGCCGGACGCGGGGCGGGCGGAGTTCTACACGGTGGGGTACGCGACGCATCTGGCCCGCCTGGCGGAGGCGCGGGTACGGGCGCGGGGCCGTGCCGGCAGCCGGGGCTGAGCCTCTTTGCCGGGGGCGGCCGGCGGCGCGGCGCTCCGGGGCCTGCCGGGGGTGGCGGGTGCGGGGGCTTCGGGGCCGGTGCCGTGCCGGGGCGTCCCCTCCCGGCACCGCGACGCGTGAGGCCGGGGCCTCCGGGCGCCAGGTGAATCCCGCGTGGCCGGGCCCCGGCCACTGCGTGAAAGGGCGTCGTACGCGGCCCCGGAGCGATACGCCGCGACCTATCGTGCAGTCGCCGCCCCCGTTATCTTTTTCGCGGTCCTGCAACGGGACCGCTGGCCTCCGGGCCCGGTATGACTGTGTCCCCTCTGTCGAACGGATGACCTGGGGGG
>NZ_JBSFUB010000113.1:0-21531 GCF_053591575.1 Streptomyces altiplanensis
TGCTCGTCCTCGCTGCTCGCCGTCCACCTGGCCTGTGAGAGCATCCGGCGCGGCGAGTGCGTGCACCGGATCGGCGCGGGGCCGCCGCCGCGTACTGGCAGCGGCGCGGGCTGCACGCCGACGCGGGGTGCGTGGCCGCCGCGTCCGGCGCGCAGCCGCTGCTGTTCGCGCTGATGGCGGCCGTCGGCGGCGACGTCCTGCTGCCGAGACCCTGCCCCGCCTGGTGGGTGCCGCAGGCCACCATGCTCGGCCGGACCGCCTACCACGTGCCGACGCCGGCCGAGTGCGGCGGCGTACCCGATCCGTTCGCGCTGCTCGAAACCGTACGGCGGGTCCGCGACGAGGGCGGCGACCCGCGCCTGCTGCTGCTCTGCGTCCCCGACGACCCGACCGCCACCGTCGCCCCGCCCGAGCTCGTGCACGAGGTCTGCGAAGCGGCGGTCTCCGAGGGCCTGCACATCGTCAGCGACGAGACCTGGGGCGACACTTTGCACCGGCCGCAGGAGACGGTGTTCCTCAGCCCCGCCGAGATGTTCCCTGGCCAGGTGACCGTCCTCGCCGACCTGGCCGGGGCGTACACACCGGCGAGCTGGCCGACGGCTGTCGCCCGCTGCCCCCTCACCGGGCAGGGCGTGGCGCTGCGCGCCAGGGCCCTCGACCTCCTGACCGCGATCGGCGCCGTCGTGCCGGGGCCCGTCGCCGAGGCGGCGGCGTACGCGCTCGGTGAGCCCGGGCCCGTCGCCGACAGGATCCGGGCCGCCGCCGCGCTGCACGCGCGCGTGGCCGCAGCCGCGCACCACGCGGTCCTCGCCTCCGGCGCGCTCGCCCGCCCGCCGCACGCCGGCCGCCACCTGTACGCCGACCTCGGACCGCTGCGCGCCGGCCTCGCCGCCCGGGGGGTGGACGACTCCATGGACCTGGAGGAGTACCTGAGCGCACGGCTGGAAACCCTTGTCCCCGGAGGCCACCGGTTCGGTGACGAAATGGGAGCGCTGCGTGTCCGGATCACGACCGCCCCGCTGCTCGGGTCAACCCCGGAGCAGCGTCTGGAGTCTCTTGCAGCAACCGATCCACTGGAACTGCCGCACGTGGCGCGAGCGTTGAGCGCGTTCGTGAAGGCCTTCGACGAACTTCGATGACCCTACGCAGGCTTACGCCACCGAACGGAGCACCCTTGATGACGGAGACGCAACAGCAGGCCGAGCGCGCTCTTGCCACCCCCGCCGCCCCCGCCCCTCCTGCCGTCCCCGGCACCCCCGCCCCGCCCCGCCCCCTCGGCGAGGTCCGTTCCTGGCCCCGGTCGTTCGCCGACCGCCTCACCACCCCGCTCCCCGGTGTGAAGGCCTTCGCCAGATTCGCCCGCGAGGGCGCCATACGGCCGAGCCCCGAGGGCCTGCGCGACATCGCGCTGCTGCCCTACGAACCCGGCCCGTTGCCCGCCGCCGGGACCTCCACCCTCGCCGTCACCTGGGCGGGCCACGCCAGTTGGGTCGTGCGCATCGGCGGGCTCACGGTCCTCACCGACCCCGTCTGGTCACGGAAGATCCTCGGCACGCCGGCCCGCGTCACCCCCGTCGGCGTGCCCTGGGAGGACCTGCCGCGGATCGACGCCGTGGTCATCAGCCACAACCACTACGACCACCTGGACGCCCCCACCCTCAAGCGGCTCCCGCGCGACACACCGCTGTTCGTCCCGGCGGGGCTGGCCCGCTGGTGCCGGCGCCGCGGCTTCACCCGGGTCACCGAGCTCGACTGGTGGGAGGCCGCCGAACTGGGCGGCGTGCGCTTCGACTTCGTCCCCGCCCACCACTGGAGCAAGCGCTCCCTCACCGACACCTGCCGCTCGCTGTGGGGCGGCTGGGTGCTCACGGACCGCCAGGGCCGGGGACAGAGCGTCTACTTCGCGGGCGACACCGGCTACGGCCACTGGTTCAAGGAGATCGGGGCCCGTCACCCCGGCATCGACCTCGCGCTGCTCCCCATCGGCGCGTACGACCCGCGCTGGTGGCTCAGCGACGTGCACACGGATCCGGAAGAGGCCGTACAGGCGTGCCAGGACCTCGGGGCGGCGCGCATGGCGCCCATGCACTGGGGCACGTTCGTCCTCTCCGCCGAGCCGGTCCTGGAGCCGCTGACCCGGGTGCGCGCGGCCTGGCAGCAGGCGGGCCGGCCGCGCGAGCAGTTGTGGGACCTGCCGATCGGCGGCTCACGCGTACTGGAACCCTGACGGTACGCCGGGGGAGCCGCGTCCGGCGGCCCGGTACTACGCGCCCCGCAGCCTGCGCCACACCGCCGGCGCCCCGCTGATCAGCAGCGTCAGCGCCACCGCCGCGACCACGCCCTGCCACGGCTCGGGGAAGAGCGAACCGCCGAGGATGCCGATCAGCTGGTACGCCGCCGCCCAGGCGAGGCACGCCGGGACGTCGCCCCGGGCGAAGCCGCGCATCGGCATCGTCGACAGCAGGCACGCGAGCATCACCGGTATGCGTCCGGCCGGCACGAGGCGGGAGAGCACCAGCACCTGCGACCCGTGCTCGTGCAGTTTGCGCCGCGCCTGTTCGAGACGGTCGGGCGCGGCCCGGCCGCGCAGCGTCTCCAGCAGGCGGGAGCCGTTCTTCGAGCGGACCCCGCGCAGACCGAGCCAGTACAGGCCTATGTCGCCCAGGAACGCGGCGGACGCCGCCAGCGCGAAGACGACGAGCAGCGCGAACGGGTCGCTGTGGTGGAAGGCCACCACGGCGGCCGTGCTCACCAGCGCACCCGTCGGCACCACCGGCACCAGCGACCCCAGCAGCACCAGCAGGAACAGCGCCGGATAGCCGATCGCCTGCTGGGTCGACTCCGGGGGCACCTGGCGCACCACGTCCTGCACGAGCACGGCGTGGCTCACCGGCCGGCCTCCGGACGGACACTCTCGCCGTGTCCGAGCCGGTGCACCGCGACCTCCGGTGCGAGCCGCGCCGCCTGCCGCACGAACTCGTCGCCCGGGGCGTGGAACTCGTGCGGCCTGACCCCGTCCATCCCGATCGGCCAGTACGTGCCGTAGTGCACCGGCACGGCCGAGCGCGGCGCGATCCGCGCGAGCGCCTGCGCCGCCCGCCGCGCGTCCAGGTGCCCGTGCCCCAGGAAGGGCCCCCAGCCGCCCACCGGAAGCAGGGCCACGTCGACCGGTCCCACGGCGTCGGCCATGTCGTCGAAGAGCCCGGTGTCCCCGGCGAAGTACGTGCGCGCCTCACCGGTGACGACGTAACCGAGTGCGGGGGCGCGGTGCGGCCCCATCGGCAGCCGCCGCCCGTCGTGCAGCGCCGGGACCGCCCGTACGACCAGATTCTTCACCCGCACCTCGTCGCCCGGCTCCACCTCGGTGATGCGCAGCCCGAGCCCGGGGAGCCGGCGCAGGCCGGGCACGGCCCGCGCGGCGCCGCGCGGCACGATCAGCGTGGTGCCGGGCGCGAGGCGGCGCAGCGACGGCAGGTGCAGGTGGTCGGAGTGCAGGTGCGAGACGAGCACGGCTTCGGCCTCGGCCGCCTCGGGCGGCGGCAGCGCCCCGCGCCTGCGGCGCAGGTGGGCGAGGCGCCGCGCGAAGAGGGGGTCGGTCAGCACCCGGGTCCCGGAGTCCGCGACGGTGCAGGTGGCGTGTCCCCACCAGGTGATCTCCACCGACACGAACGGCCTCCTCGCTGGGAACGTCTCCGGTACGAGCGTAGGCGGTGCCGGTCCGGGCCGTCACTCCGGACGACGGGAGGCTCTGTCACGCGTGCGGGGACTCCGCTCCTCCTCCCCGGGGCATGGCCGGAGTAGGGTCGTCGGCGACGGCAGCCGGCACAAGGGGTGGGGGCATGGACGAGGTACGCGTGGCAGTCATCGCCAGCCTGACCCCGCTCGAGGAGCTCGACACGGACCCGTTCCTGGTGGACACCCGCAGCCAGCAGGCCGTGTGCGCGCGCTGGGCCGCCGACCAGGGCTATGTCGTCGCACGGCAGCTGCTTCTCTACGGCATGCGCCCCGACCACCCCGGGCTGTGGGCGGACATCGAGGCGGGCGCGGCGGACCTCTTCGTCGCGCCCAGCGAGCGCGTGCTGGCGCGGGCGCTGACCTCCGTGCCGGAATTCTCCGCGGAGTGCGAGCGCCGGGGCGTGCGCCTGGAGACGGCGGGCCTCCACGAGCCCGCGTACAGCGCCGCCATGAAGGCCGGCGTGCACCGGAGACTGTCGATGCCCACGGCCGGGTACGACGGCTGCTGACCGTTTCCGGCCCACTGGTTCTCTTCGGTTTCTTCTGCACTCTCTTCCGCACCCGGCCGCCCCCCCACCGGCGCGGACAGCCGGGGCGACCCCGTCCCGCTGTGCCACGCTGGGAAGCGGGCCCGGGTGCGGCCCGGAACGTGAGGTGGGGACGGCGTGGTCCGAGGGCGATGGCGCAGCGCGGTCAGTGCCCTGCTGCGGGTGGTCGCGGTGTGGGCCGTTTCGACGCTCACGATGCTGGTGCTCGCCGGCATCCTGCCGGACTTCCAGCTCCAGGACGACGACGGCGACAGCATCACCCGGGTCGCGCTCACCGCGGTCTGGGGCGCCGGCGCCTTCGGCCTGCTCGGCGCCCTGGTGTGGCCGCTGGCCGTACGCGCGCTGCTGCTCGTCCCCGCACTCGTCGTCGGCCTGCTCGCCTTCTTCCTCAACGGCTCCCTGCTGCTCGTCGCGCTCAGTCTCATCCCCGACGGGCGCGGCGAGGCCGACCCCGAGACCGCCGTGGTCGTCGCCGCCGTCATGTCCGCCGTCGCGTCGGCCACCTCCGGAGCGCTCGCGGTACGCGACGACGACGCGTACCGGCGCAGGCTCTACAGGCTCGCCCACCGCCGCCACCGGCGGGCCGGCGACGACGGGCGCAACGGGCTGCCCGGCATGCTCTTCCTGCAACTCGACGGCGTCGGCCACGAGGCGCTGCGCGAGGCGGTCGCCGACGGGCTGATGCCGACCGTCGCCGCCTGGCTCGGCGGCGACGAGCCCACCCACCGGCTGACCCCGTGGCGCACCGACTGGTCCAGCCAGACCGGCGCCAGCCAGCTCGGCATCCTGCACGGCTCGAACTTCGACGTTCCCGCGTTCCGCTGGTACGAGAAGGAGAGCGGCGAGGTCGTCGTCTCCAGCCGCCCCGCCAGCGCCGCGCTGATGCAGCGCCGCGCGATCGAACGCACCGGCGACGGCGGGCTGCTCGCCTTCGACGGCGCGAGCCGGGGCAACCTCTTCAGCGGCGGCGCCGACCAGCTCGCCCTCGTCCTGTCGATCGCCGCCAGGCGCGGCAGGTCCAACCGGTCCCGCGCCGGTTACTTCGCGTACTTCTCCGACCCCGCCAATACGGTGCGTACCAGCATGTCCTTCGTCGCCGAGGTCGCCCGGGAGATCGGCCAGTCGACCGCCGCGTGGCTGCGCAGCGACAGCCCGCGCGTGAAGCGGGGCGGCTTCTACCCCTTCATCAGGGCCTTCGCGACCGTCGTCGAGCGCGACGTGGTGGTCGCCGCGGTGCTCGGCGACATGCTCGCCGGACGCACCGCCGTCTACGCCGACCTCGTCGCGTACGACGAAGTGGCGCACCACTCCGGGCCGCACAGCCCGGACGCGCTGAAGGTCCTGGAGCGGCTCGACCGGTCGCTGGGGCTGATAGCCAAGGTCGCCGAGCACGCCCCGCGCGCGTACCGGATCGTCCTCCTCTCCGATCACGGGCAGAGCCCGGGGGAGACCTTCGAGGGCGCGTACGGACTCACCCTCGCGAACCTCGTCAGGGCCGGCTGCGGACTGCCCGTCCCGCGCCGTGCGGCGCGCACCGTCAGCGCGTCGGAGGCGCGCGACGCCGTGCGGACCGCGCTGCACCGCCCGGTGGCCGACGACGAGGAGGAGCGCCCGGAGCCCGGCACCGACCCGGTCGTGCTGGCCTCGGGCAACCTGGGGCTGATCTCCTTCCCCGACACCACGGGCCGGGCGACGCGCGAGCAGATCGACCGGCACCACCCCGCGCTGCTGACGACGCTCGCCAACCACCCCGGCATCGGCTTCCTGCTCGTACGGAGCGAGGAGCACGGCGCACTGGTGCTCGGGCCCGACGGCGCGCAGCTGCGTCTCGACGACGACGGCACGGGGGACACCGGGCCGCTGGCGGTGTTCGGCCCGGGCGCCGCCGACGCGGTACGCCGGACCGACGGCTTTCCCCATGCCGCCGACATCATGGTGAACTCCTGGTACGACCCGGACACCGGTCGCGTGCACGCCTTCGAGGAGCAGATCGGTTCGCACGGCGGCCTCGGCGGCGAACAGGCCCGGCCCTTCCTGATGTCGCCGTACACCCTCTCCCCGCCCGTCGCCGACGGGCGGGAGCTGGCCGGAGCCGAGCAGGTGCACCGGGTGCTGCGGCGCTGGCTGCGCGAGTGCCAGGGGCCGCAGGTGCCGCTGACGGCGGCGGAGGATCCCCGGTCAGAAACGGAAGCGGAAGGACCTTTTCCGGTCAGGGGCAGCACCGTACAGGATAAATCCGCCTGATTTGGTGCACTGTTTCCCGTGCCGGAGCATGGTCGGGCTTTGGCACGGAGAGAGGCGCACCCCCCATGACCACCCTGACCACCCCACCCCCCACAGTCACCCCGGCGGTCGACGCCGACGAGGGCGGCAAGCACGCCCGGCGCTTCGGGCTGCCGGTGGCGACCGCCCTGGTCATGGGCAACATCATCGGCGGCGGAATCTTCCTGCTGCCCGCCTCCGTCGCCCCCTTCGGCACCATCAGCCTGGTCGCCTTCGGAGTCCTGACCCTCGGCGCGATCGCGCTCGCCCTGGTCTTCGGACGGCTCGCCCAGAGACACCCGCAGACCGGCGGCCCGTACGTCTACGCCCGCGAGGCCTTCGGCGACTTCGCCGGCTTCCTCGCCGCCTGGAGCTACTGGATCACCACCTGGGTGTCCAACGCCGCGCTCGCGGTGGCCGCCGTCGGCTACCTCGACGTCCTCATACCCGTCCACGGCTCCGTCGCCGCCACGATCACGGCCGCGCTGGTGCTCCAGTGGCTGCCCGCCCTCGCCAACCTGGCCGGCACACGCTACGTCGGCGCCGTCCAGCTCGTGGCGACGGTCCTGAAGTTCGCGCCGCTGCTGCTCGTCGCCGTCGGCGGGCTCTTCTTCTTCGACCCGTCCAACCTCGGCCCGTTCCAGGCGAGCGGCCAGGGCCCGCTCGGCGCCGTCTCCGCCTCCGCCGCCATCCTGCTCTTCAGCTACCTCGGCGTGGAGTCCGCCGCCGTCAGCGCCGGCGAGGTCCGCGACCCGCGGCGCAACGTCGGCCGCGCCACCATCCTCGGCACGCTGGGCGCCGCCTTCATCTACCTGCTGGGCACGCTCGCGGTCTTCGGCACCGTCGCCCACGACAAGCTGGTCGGCTCCACGGCGCCCTTCTCCGACGCCGTGAACGCGATGTTCGGCGGCTCGTGGGGCGGCACCGCCGTCGCCTGCGCCGCACTGGTCTCCATGGTCGGCGCGCTCAACGGCTGGACGCTGCTGAGCGCGCAGACGCCGTACGCCGCCGCGAAGGACGGCCTCTTCCCCGCCGTGTTCGCCACGAAGCGGCGCGGGGTCCCGACGGTCGGCGTCCTGGTCACGGCCGTCCTGGCCTCGCTCCTCACGGTCTACAACTACACGGCGGGTTCCGAGGGCGTCTTCGAGATCCTGGTCCTGGTCACGACCTTCACGGCCACCGTCCCGTACCTGCTGTCCACGGCCGCCCAGATCTACTTCCTCGCCTCCGGCCGGTCCGCCCGCGTCGACCGCCGCCGCCTGGTCCGCGACGCGGTCCTCGCGGCCCTCGCCTTCGGCTTCTCGATGTGGCTGGTCGCGGGTTCGGGCTACGCGGCGGTCTACCAGGGCGTGCTGTTCCTGTTCGCGGGGGTGCTGGTGTACGCGTGGATCGCGGCCCGCAAGGCCAGGGCCGGGGCCTGAGTGCCTGATCTCCCGGGGGCCGGGGCGGAGCCCCGGTCGTGGGAAGGAGCGGTCAGGGGAAAGCGCCGCGGGTATCCCGCCGCCCCGGGCTCCCTGCGCCCGCTACCCTCCCTCGGGCACCCCGCGCCCGTTCCGGACCAGGAGGTACACATGACGGCCCACCCCGCTACCGCCGCCGAGCGCCCCGAGCGGGCCCGCCCCGCGCCGAACGGGCTCACCGGCGTAGGAGTCGTCGTCGCCGATCCCGGGGGCCGTGTCCTGCTGGGCCTCGCGCACGACGGCCGCTGGGAGCTCCCCGGCGGCAAGGTCGACCCCGGCGAGAGCTTCGAGGAGGCCGCCGTGCGCGAACTGGCGGAGGAGACCTCGCTGCGCGCCGACGCCGCCGCGGTCCGCATCGTCGCCGTACTCATGGACGGCGCCCGCGGCGTCACCCGGGTCACGGCCGCCGCGGTGCTGGAGGGCGCCACGGGCACGCCGCGCGTCACCGAGCCGCACAAGATCGTGCGGTGGGAGTGGTTCGGGGCGGACGACGTCCCCGGGGACCTCTTCGTACCGTCGGCGTCCGTACTGCGCGCCTGGCGCCCGGAGCTGGACCTCCCGGACGCCCCGGCGCACTGCTACCCGACGGCTCGCTGAACCGCCTCCGGCCGCCCGGCCTCCGCCGCCCGCACGGTTGCCGCCCGCGGGGTCAGTCCGCCGCGGGCCCGCCGGTGTCCGCGCCCGGCGCGGCGGCGGCGGACGGGTCCAGGATGCGGTTGAGGAAGTTCCTGGTCCGCTCGTGCCGGGGATCGCCCACGACCTGCTCGGCCGGGCCCTCCTCGACGATCACCCCGCCGTCCATGAACACCACCCGGTCGGCGACCTCCCGGGCGAAGCTCATCTCGTGGGTGACGACCATCATCGTCATGCCCTCCGAGGCGAGCACCCGCATGACCGCGAGCACGTCGCCGACGAGCTCCGGGTCGAGCGCGGAGGTGGGCTCGTCGAAGAGCATCACCTCGGGTCCCATGGCCAGTGCGCGGGCGATGGCCACCCGCTGCTGCTGCCCGCCGGACAGCTGCGCCGGGTAGGCGTCGGCCTTGTCGGAGAGTCCGACGCGCTTCAGGTTCTCCCGGGCCGCCTCGGCGGCCTCGGCCTTGCCCCGGCCCAGCACCCGCCGCTGGGGCAGGGTGAGGTTCTCGGTCACGGTGACGTGCGGGAAGAGGTTGAACTGCTGGAAGACCATGCCGATGCGGCGGCGCACCGCGTCGATGTCGACCTCGATGTCGGTGACTTCCGTACCGCCGACGAAAACCTGGCCCTTGCTGGGCTCCTCCAGCAGGTTCACGCAGCGCAGCAGCGTCGACTTGCCCGAGCCGGAGGGCCCGATGACGCACACCACCTCGCCCCGGGCGATCTCCAGGTCGATGCCGCGCAGGACGTGGTTGTCCCCGAACGACTTGTGCAGGGCGCGGATCTCGATCTCGGGCTGTGGCATCGGCTCGTCCTCACTTGGCCTTGTCGGCGCGGGCTTCCAGGCGGCGCACCACGAAGCTCAGCGGCACCGTCACGATCAGGTAGCACAGCCCCGCGACGAGGATCGGGGTGGAGTTGGCGGTCTGGCTGGCCAGGTCCCTGCCGAACTTGGTCAGCTCCCGCTCGTTGAGGGTGATGCCGAGGAACAGCACCAGCGAGGAGTCCTTGAACAGCAGGACGAGCTCGTTGGTCAGCGGCGGGATGACGATGCGGAACGCCTGCGGGATGATCACCGAAACCATCGCCCGGGCGTGCGAGAAGCCCAGCGAACGGGCCGCTTCCATCTGCCCCTTGGGCACGGCCTGGATGCCCGCCCTGATGGTCTCGGCCATGTAGGCGGCGGCGACCAGACCGAGGCCGAGGGCGACCTTGCCGTACGTACCGCCGGGAATCTCGGTCCCCGGGAACGCGAGCGGCACCGCGACGCCCACGAAGATGAGGATCAGCAGGGCGGGCAGGCCGCGGAAGATCTCGATGTAGACGCTCGCGACCCACCGGTAGGGGGCCACGGACGACAGCCGCATCAGCGCGACGACCAGGCCGAGCACCAGCCCGAACGCGAACCCGGAGAGCGTGTACACCACCGTGTTGCGCAGGGCGGTGGTGATGATCTCCGGGAAGAGCTCCGCGACCAGGTCCTTCTGCGCGAACTGGTTCTGCAGCCGGTCCCAGTCGGCCAGGAAACCGAGCAGGGCCAGGACCGCCACGAAGAGGGCGTACTGGATGCCCTGCGAGACGCGGCGCCGCTGCCGCCTGGAGAGCCGGGACGTCACGACCGGGCGGCCTTGGGCATCGGTCCGATCCACTTCTCGTAGAGCTTCTTGTACGTGCCGTCGGCCCTGGCGTCGGTGATGGCCTTGTCGATGGCGGCCTTCAGCTCGGTGTTGCCCTTCTTCACCGAGAACCCGTACTTCTCACCGGTCTCGATGTTCTGGCCGAGGACGAACGCGTCGGCGTTGGCCTTGTCCTTGAGCCAGCCCTGCACGACGGGGTAGTCGATGACGACGGCGTCGACCTGACCGGTGCGCAGCCCGTTCAGCACGGCGTCGGAACTCTCGAACGCCACCGGGTCGAAGCCCTTGCTCGTGGCGTAGCTCTCGCCGGTCGTCTCCGCCTGCGCCCCGAGCTTCTTCTTCCCGGACTTGACGTCGTCCAGCGTCTTGACGCCGCTTTTCTTCGTCGCGAGCAGCGCCTGGGTGGCATCGAAGTACGGCACGGAGAAGTCGACGTTCTTCTTGCGCTCGTCGGTGATGGTCATGCCGGCGGCGGCGAGGTCGCACTCGCCGGAGTTGAGGAACGCGCCCGTCTTGAAGTTCTCGAACGGGGTGTCGAGGATCTTCTGCTCGACCTCGAGGTTCTTGGCCACGAGGTCGACGAGCGCCACGTCGAAGCCGACGACCTTGCCGTCCTGCTCCGACTGGAAGGGCGGGTACGGCAGGTGGGTGCAGGTGGTCAGCTTGCCCTTCTCGACCACGGGTACGCCCCCGGCGGCCTCGCCCGGCCCTTCGTCGCCCGAAGAACAGCCGACGGCGAGGAACAGTCCGGCTGCCGCGGCACCGGCGGCGGCGAGAGTACGGAAGCGGCGGGCGCGGTGGCCCTTGGCCGTCCTGGACACGGTTGACCTCCATGGGGCGGGGCGCGGGCATCGGTGGGGAAGACCGAGCCGTCAGCGGTGATCGTAAGCCAGCGGGCCCGCCTTCGGGGTGCAGGACGGCACATCGCCCGCCCCCGGCGGACGCGGGGACGGGCGACGGCGTGCGGTGGAGCGGATCACATGTTGTTCTCGGCGTCGATGAACTGCTTGATCCGCCGGTCGATCGCCGCGGCCTGGGCGCGGGCGCGCTTCGCCGCCTCGGGCTCGCCCATCCGGTCCAGCTTCCTGGCCTTGGCCTTCAGATCGGCGGACTGCTTGCGCAGTTCTTCGATGTTGACGGTGATGGCGCCGCCGCGAGCGGCCACGGTCTGCTGGCCGGTCGTGGCGGCGTGCGCCGGCAGAGCCGTGAGAAGAACGCCACCGGTCATCGCGGCGGTCACGGCGAGCGTGGAAATACGTCGAAGCATGAGAGCTTCCCCCTGGTGCAGGTCGGTCATTACCTGCCAGTAACCCTATATGAAGTGATCTTGTGTTCCGGTCGCCTCTCCGCCGGGCCGGCGGCATCGGCTCTCTTCAGCAGCAGCTCCCGCTCGCGTGCGTTGCGGGTCAGGGAGGCCGCCCTCTCGAACTCCGCGCGCGCGTCCTCTCCCCGCCCCAGACGCTCCAGCAGGTCGCCCCGGACGCTCGGCAGCAAGTGGTAGTCCTTCAAGGACGGCTCGTCGGCCAGGGCGTCCACCAGTGTCAGGCCGGCCGCCGGTCCCTCTGACATCGAGACGGCGACCGCCCGGTTCAACTCGACCACGGGGGACGGGACCAGCGCCGCCAGCCGGCCGTACAGTGCGGCGATCGTCGCCCAGTCCGTGTCCTCGTAGCGGATCGCCCGAGCGTGGCACGCGGCGATCGCGGCCTGGACGGAGTACGGGCCGAGGCCCGCGCGCCGCAGGGCCTCCATGCCGCGGCGGACGAGCATGCGGTTCCACCTGGCGCGGTTCTGGTCGGCGAGCAGCACCGGCTCGCCGCCGGGGCCCGTGCGGGCCGCGATGCGCGACGCCTGGAACTCCAGGAGCGCGGCCAGACCGTGGACCTCGGGCTCCCCGGGCATCAGCGCCGCGAGGACGCGCACGAGCCGCAGCGCGTCCTCGCACAGGGCCGGACGCACCAGGTCGTCGCCGGCCGTCGCGGAGTACCCCTCGTTGAACACCAGGTAGATGACTTCGAGGACCGACTCGACGCGGGCCGCCCGTTCGGCGCCGTACGGTACTTCGAAGGGCACCCCGGCCTTGGCGAGCGTCCGTTTCGCGCGCACGATCCGCTGGGCGACCGCAGGCTCCGAGGCCAGGAACGCGCGGGCGATCTCCTGCGTCGTCAGCCCGCCCAGCAGCCGCAGCGTGAGCGCGACCCGGGCCTCCGTCGACAGGACCGGATGGCACGCGGTGAAGATCAGCCGCAGCAGGTCGTCGTCGATGCCGTCGGCGTCCGCCGGCTCGGGCGGCGGCACGTCCTCCAGTGCCCGCCCCACCTCCGCCAGCTTGCGCGCGTACGTCTCCTTGCGGCGTACGAGATCGATCGCGCGGTGTTTGGCGGTGGCCATGAGCCAGGCGCCCGGCCTGTCCGGGACACCTGACTCCGGCCACTGCTCCAGTGCGGCGACCAGGGCGTCCTGCGCGAGCTCCTCGGCGATGCCCACGTCCCGCACGATGCGGGCGACACCTGCGATGATCCGCGCGGACTCGATCCCGAACACCGCTTCGACCGTCTCGGCCACGTCGCTTGCTGCTGTCACGGCCACTTATCAGAGCAGCCGCACGAGGGCGGGGCAAGCGCGGCCGGATCAGCCCTCGGTGATCTCACGGACCTCGACGGTGATGGTCCAGTAGTCCTCGTGGGTCTGGAGGAACCGCTTGGTCCACTCCACCGCCTCGGCCTTGTCCTTGGCCTGGATGATGGAGTAACCGCCGATGACCTCCTTGCTCTCGGTGAAGGGCCCGTCGGTGTAGCTCGTCTTCCCGCCGGACCAGGTGACCCTGGTGCCCTCGGAGGTCGGCGTGAGCCCGGCCGTGTCCAGCATGACCCCGGCCTTGGTGATCTCCTCGAACAGCGCGCCCATGCGCTCCACGAGTTCGGGGCTGGGGCCTTCGGCGGGGGCGTTCTGCTCGTCGATGCGGATCAGCGTCAGGAAGCGCGGCACGGTGACTCCTCGGTGCGGGAGGGCGGGGGCTTTCCCCGCCTCTCACCCTTGCGTCGAACGGGAGACACCGGGATCGACAGCCCGCCCGGAATTCTTCGAAGAATTTTCCGGAGCGGCCGCCGGGGGGCTCAGGCCGCCTACATCCCCGGCACCCAGTAGTTGTGCACCTGCGAGGTCTGCGGCATGCCGCCCTGCGGGATGCCGACCTCCGCCGCGACCGGCATGACGGTCTCGCTGAACCGCCGCAGGGCCTGCTCGGACTCCCACAGATCGAAGATCCGCAGGCCGGATCCGGTCGGGACGGCGACGTGCGCCAGACAGCCCTCGAAGGGGTTGCCGGGAAGCGACCGGAGCTTGGCGTGCAGCTCGTCGTACTGCTCGGTCGTCACGCCCGTCAGTTCGGCCTGCATGAAAATCGCCATCGGGAATCTCCTCCGTGTGAACAGGTCCGGTCCCTCCCCGCCGCCGCGCCGACGGCCTGGTCCGCGACCAGCACACCACGCCCGCCCCGCGGCGGCATTCCCCCGGTGCCGTACGAGGGGCGTTCCGCTGCCGCATTACCCCCGGGGTAATCGACCCCCTCCCGCAGACCCGGCATCGTTGCGGTCACCGGGGCCCGGGCGGCGCACTCCGCCCGGTCCCCGGCCCCCTTCCGGTCCGTACGACCCCGACGGAGGCTGACGCGTCATGTCCGCAACCCTGCTCGCCAACCTGTCCCGCACCACCGACCCGCAGACGATGCTGCGCCGCTTCCTCGCGCTCGACGCCGTGGTCACCACCGCCAACGGGCTCGTGTACGTCGCCGCGTCCGGCCCCGTCGGACGGCTCCTCGGGGTCGGCTCCGGGCAGCTGCTCGCCATCGGGGTGTTCCTCGTACTGTTCGGGGCGGCGGTCGGACACCTCGCCTCGCGCCGGCAGCCCGCCGCCTTCCCCGTCAAGGCCGTCATCGAGGCCAACCTGGTGTGGGCCGTGGCCAGTCTCGCCGCGCTCGTGCTGTGGTTCTCGCCGACGGCCGCCGGGACGTTCTGGATTCCGGTGCAGGCCGCCACCGTCGCCGGATTCGCCGGGCTCCAGCACCTCGCGCTGCGCGCCAGGGGATGAGGGGCCGGGGCGAGCGGCCGGTGTGAGTGGCCGCCCGCTCAGACGGACAGCGACCGGAGGTACTTGACCGTCGCCGGGTCGGCCGGGAGGAACGTCTCTATGGCCAGCTCGGCGACCGTCACGTCCATCGGCGTGTTGAAGGTCGAGATCGACGAGACGAAGGACAGCACCTGGCCGTCGTGCTCGACCTGGAGCGGCAGCGCGAAGTACGGGTACGGCGGATCCTCAGGGCGCGGCGCCTCTCCCGGCCCGGGTTCCCGCACGGGATAGGCCGCCACCTCGTCGTACAGCGCGCGCAGCGCCGGTGACCTGGCCAGCGCGATCTGGCGCTCCATCTGTGCCAGGAGGTGCCCGCGCCACTCCGGCAGATTGCGGATCCGCGGGGCCAGGCCCTCCGGGTGGAGGGTGAGCCGCATCGCGTTCAGCGGGGGCGCGAGCAGGTGCTCCGGCACGCCGTCGAGCAGCATCATGATCCCGCGGTTCGCGGCGACGACGGTGTACGAGCCGTCGACGACGAGGGCCGGGTACGGCTCGTATCCCGCCAGCAGTTGTCCGATGCCCTCCCGCAGGGCGCCCAGCGCCGGGTCGTCGAGCGAGGTCTCGGCGTACCGGGGGGCGTAACCGGCCGCCAGCAGCAGGGCATTGCGCTCCCGCACCGGCACGTCGAGGTGCTCGGCCAGGCGCAGCACCATCTCCTCGCTCGGGCGCGACCTGCCGGTCTCGATGAAGCTGATGTGCCGGGCGGACGAATCCGCGCGCAGGGCGAGCTCCAGCTGACTCAGCCGGCGCTGCTCGCGCCAGCCGCGAAGGAGCGCGCCCACCCCCCGGCCGACCGCGACAGTTGTCATGGGACAAGACGGTAACCGACCCGCGGTCGCGCGTGCCCGTTCCGGCCGGAAGTGGCAGGCTGACCGGCAACACCGCATCGTGGAGGGAGCTTCCCCATGCCCACTGAGCCGTTGTCGCAGAAGGAGATCGAGGACCGTCTCCGTGAACTCCCGGGCTGGTCGCTGGACGGCGACCGGATCGCCCGTACGTACCGGCTCGGCACGCACTTCGCGGCCACCGCGCTGGTCGTCCATGTCGCCGGGATCCAGGACGAGCTGGACCACCACTCCGACCTGACGCTCGGCTACAACACCGTGGCGCTGACCGTCAACACGCACAGCGCGGGAGGCGCCGTGACCGAACTCGACTTCGAGCTCGCACGCCGGGTCGAGGACATCGCGCCGGGACACGGGGCGAGCTGACGCGGCCGGGCGCCCGCCCCCTCGCTCCGCGGGCCGCGCGGGGAGGGGGCGGGCGCCCGGCCGGCGGCGGTGGAGGACCCGTCAGGACGTCGCGCCGAAGCGCGGGTGGGACGCCAGCCACGCCGGGTAGCTCTCGCTGCGCTCCACCGCGTCGGCGTACGCCCCGCGCGTGTGCCCGCTCACCGTCACCGCCGCGTCGGCCGCCGGCGCCCCCGGATGCCAGCCCAGCAGATGGCGCCAGCTGAGCGGCGCCCCGGCCAGCGGACGCGTGACGATTCCCGGTGTCGGCGGGAACGTCGCCCGGCACAGGCCCACCGCCCGCCCCACCTGGACGAGGTGGACGCAGGACGCCGTGTCCGTCTCGTACACCGACACCGGGGCGAAACCGGCCCGCGCGCAGGCCGCGGCGAAACAGTCCGCGAAGCAGCCCTCGCCCGGCACGTCCGTCCAGCACTCCCCGGCCAGCCACCCCAGTTCCAACTCCGTTCTGTCCGCGAGCCGGTGGGACTCGGGCAGCATCACGAAGACCGGATCGACCCCGACGGGCTGCCAGGTCAGCCGGTCCGTCGCGGGCGGTGAGCTCTGCCCGCAGGTCCCGATCAGCCCGAAGTCCAGCCTGCCCTCGACCAGCATCGTGCTGATCTCACCCACCGACCAGGTGGTGTACGTGGTGACGGGCGTCGTGGGGAGGGCGGCCGCCAGCCGGTCGACCAGGCCGCCCAGCAGCGGCCCGTGCGTACCGCCGAGCCGGAAGCGCTGGATGTTCGCCCAGGTGTTGGCGAAACGGACCGCGTCCTCCTGGAGTTCACGGACCGCGGGCAGCAGCACCCGCGCCCGCTCCAGCACCAGTTCGCCGAGCGGGGTGGGCCGCGAACCGGTGTGGTCGCGGTCGAAGAGGGGGCCGCCGAGTGCCTTCTCGATCCGCCGCAGCTGGGTGCTGAGCGCGGGCTGCGCCAGCCCGAGGGACGCCGCCGCCTTGGTGAGACTTCCGGCGTCGGCGATGGCCCGTACGGTCCGCAGGTGGCGCAGCTCCAACTCCATGCCCGCAAGCTATGGCCGCCGGTTCGCCTCAGCAATACATCTGCGTCACACCTCTGCGTCACACCCGGGACGGCCGGCACGGTCGGCGGGCCGGACCTTCTCGCCGTCGGCCGTGAAGACGCCCCGCGCCGGCTGCCACCGCCTCGCGGGAGCGCCGGAGGGGCGGCGTTTTGCCGAAGCGGCAAGAAGATTCGCCGCGGGAGCGATCCGGCGGGAAGGTGGGGGCATGACGACCCACAACGATCACCACAGTGCCGGTCACGCTCACCGCCGCGACCACGGTCACGGCCCTGAGCACCACGCCACCGACTTCGACTGGGACGCGCTCGCCACGCACCTGGAGCACGAGGCCGAGGTGCACCGTCCGGTGTACGAGCAGGCCGCCGCCTGGATCGCCGAGCGCTTCCGGGGGCCGCAGGGCGTACGCCGCGTCCTGGACATCGGCAGCGGCCCCGGACTGATCACCTGCCTGCTCGCCGAGGCGTTCCCGGACGCGGAGGTCGTGGCCGTCGACAGCACCCCGGCGCTCCTGGAACGCGCCCGGGCGCGGGCGGAGCGGTCCGGGCTGGGGAAGCGGGTACGTACCGTCGCCGCCGAAGTCCCCGGCGAGCTGGGCTCGCTGGGCGAAGCCGACCTGGTCTGGGCCTCCAACTCCCTGCACCACGTCGGTGACCAGCGCGCGGCCCTCACCGGCTTCGCCGGGCTGCTGCGGCCCGGAGGGGCGGTGGCCCTGTTCGAGGGCGGCCTGCCGGCGCGCCACCTGCCCCGTGACATCGGGATCGGCAGGCCGGGCCTGGAGGCGCGGCTGGAGGCCGTGTCGGTCGAGTGGTTCACCGCGATGCGGGAGGCGCTGCCCGGCGCGAAGGCAGAGGTGGAGGACTGGAGCGCGCTGCTGGCCGCCGCCGGGCTGACCCCGGACGGCAGCCGCTCGTTCCTGCTCGACCTGCCGGCGCCGCTGTCGGCCGCGGCGCGCGAGATGGTCGTCGAGACCTTCGCACGGCAGCGCGACGTGTTCGCCGAACACCTGACGGCCGACGACACCGCGACGCTGGACCGGCTGCTGGACGCGCAGGACGCGGCGGGGCTGGCGCACCGTCCGGACATGTTCCTGCTGAAGGCGCGCACCCTGCATCTCGCGCACCGCCTCTGACCGGCCGGCGGACCGGACCTAAGGGGTGACCACCGGCTCCAGCTGCCACCACTGGCCGGGGGAGTCGGTGTCCTCCCACTGCTGCACGTTCGCGCCGTCGTCCATGCTGCCGTCAGCGACCTCCAGCAGCAGCCCGCTGACGTAACTGATCAGCGTGACCGTGCCCGGTGCGTCCAGGTGCTGCTCGATGATCCACTCCTGGGCGCCGAAGTTGTTGGCCTTCCACTGCTGGACGTTGGCGCCGTTCTCGGTGGAGGCCCCGGCCACGTCGAGCCGCTTGCCGCTCGCGGCGTTCACCAGGTGGTAGAGGCCGCCGCCACTGTGCACGGCCGACACCTCCCACTGCTGCGCCGGTGCGCCGGTGTCCTTGCCCTGCTGGACGTTGACGCCGCTGCCTCTGCCGCCGCCGTACACCTCCAGGAGCAGTCCGCTGCCCACATTGCGCAGCCGGTACGGTCCTTCCTCGATGACCTTGAGCCGCGGCTCCCGGGCTTCCCCGCTCATGTCTCTTGCTCCTTCGGGCAGTTGAGGCAGTCGAGACAATTGTGGACGGCGAACGGCGCCTGCCGGACCGGGTCCGGCAGGCGCCGTCGGGTTCCGGACTCCGTGCTGGGCTCCGGACTCCGGCTCCGCGCTCCGCGTCAGGCGCCGAAGTCGAAGGTCGCCGGGTCGGGGCCGAGGCGCCTTTCCTCGTCGAGCGCGGCGAAGGCCGCCAGGTCGTCGGCGTCCAGCTCGAAGTCGAAGACGTCGAGGTTCTCCTCGATCCGGGAGGGTGTCACGGACTTGGGAATCACCACGTTGCCGATCTGGAGGTGCCAGCGCAGCACCGCCTGGGCCGGGGTCTTGCCGTGCTTGCGGGCCACGGCGACGACCGTCGGGACCTCCAGCAGGCCCTTGCCCTGGCCGAGCGGCGACCACGCCTCGGTCGCGATGGAGTGCTGGGCGTGGAAGGCGCGGGACGCCTCCTGCTGGAGCTGCGGGTGGAGCTCGATCTGGTTGACGGCCGGGACGACCGAGGTCTCGCCGATCAGGCGCTCGATGTGCTCGGGAAGGAAGTTGGAGACGCCGATCGCCTTGGCACGGCCGTCCGCGTAGATCTTCTCGAAGGCCTTGTACGTGTCCACGTACGCGTCCTTGGCCGGCAGCGGCCAGTGGATCAGGTACAGGTCGACGTAGTCCAGGCCGAGCTTCTCCAGCGAGCTGTCGAAGGCGCGCAGCGTGGAGTCGTAACCCTGCTCCGTGTTCCAGAGCTTCGTCGTGATGAACAGCTCGTCACGGGCGACACCGCAGGAGGCGATGGCCTTCCCGGTGCCCGTCTCGTTCTCGTAGATCGCGGCCGTGTCGATGGAGCGGTACCCGGCCCGGATCGCGGTTCCGACAGCCTTCTCGGCCTCGTCGTCAGGCACCTGCCAGACGCCGAAACCGAGCTGGGGCATCTCGACGCCGTTGTTCAGGGTGAGGGAAGGGGCCTTGCTCACGAGCGATCGATCCTTACGTCGTCGGTTGGTACTCCCCCCGTCAACGATCACGGAACCCCGCACATTCCCGTCAGCGGTAAAGCGCTTCGACCTCCACCGCGTACGCCGCCTCGATCGCCCTGCGCTTGAGCTTGAGCGAGGGGGTCAGCAGCCCGTGCTCCTCGCTGAACTGGTGGGCCAGTATCCGGAACGTACGGATCGACTCGGTCTGCGAGACCAGCGTGTTCGCGGCCACCACCGCGCGCCGTACCTCCGTCTCCAGGTCGGGATCGCGCACCAGGTCGGCCGGGGCCAGCGGCGGCTTGTTGCGCATGTGGAGCCAGTGGTCCACGGCATCCTGGTCGAGGGTGACGAGCGCCGCGATGTACGGCCTGTCGTTGCCGACGACGATGCACTGGGCCACCAGCGGATGGGCCCGGACCCGCTCCTCCAGGCCGATCGGCGACACGCTCTTGCCGCCCGACGTGACCAGGATCTCCTTCTTCCGTCCGGTGATCGTCAGGTAGCCGTCCTCGTCCAGCGCGCCGATGTCCCCCGTGGCCAGCCAGCCCTCGTGCAGTACGGCGTCGGTGGCCTTGGGGTCGTTCAGGTATCCGGAGAAGACCTGGCCGCCGTGCAGCCAGATCTCCCCGTCGTCCGCGATGTGGACCGTCGTACCGGGCAGGGGGAGCCCCACCGTGCCGAAGCGGGTGCGCTCGGGCGGGTTGGCGGTCGCGGCCGCCGTCGACTCGGTGAGCCCGTACCCCTCGAAGATCGTCACGCCCGCGCCCGCGAAGAACAGGCCGAGCCGCCGCTCCATGCCCGAGCCGCCGGACATCGCGTGCCGTACGCGCCCGCCCATGGCCTCGCGCACCTTCGCGTACACCGTCTTCTCGAAGAACTGGTGCTGGAGCCGGAGCGCCGCGGAAGGCCCGGGGCCGGTGCCGAAGGCGCGGTGCTCCTGCGCCTCGGCGTACCGCACCGCCACCTCGACGGCCTTGTCGAAGGCCCCGGCCTTCCCGTCCGCCTCCGCCTTGCGCCGCGCGCCGGCGCAGACCTTCTCGAAGATGTACGGCACGGCCAGGATGAACGTGGGCCGGAAGGCCGCCAGGTCCGGCATCAGTGCCTGCGCCGCGAGCACCGGCTGGTGCCCGAACCTGACCCGCCCGCGCACCGCCGCGACCTCGACCATCCGTCCGAAGACGTGCGCGAGCGGCAGGAACAGCAGGGTCGCCGCCTCGTCGCCCGGTGTGGAGTGGAACACCGGCTCCCAGCGGGCCAGCAGGGTGTCGCACTCGTACATGAAGTTGGCGTGCGTGAGCACACAGCCCTTGGGCCGGCCCGTGGTGCCGGACGTGTAGATCACCGTCGCCACCGAATCCGGCGTCACCGCCCGCCGGTGGCGGTGCACCACCTCGTCGTCGATGTCCGCCCCCGCCAGGGCCAGTTCCGCCTCGGCGCCCGCGTCCAGCTGCCACAGGCGCCCCAGCATCGGCAGCCGGTCGATCACCGAGCCGACGGTCATCGCGTGGTCCTCGTGCTCGACCACGCAGGCCGTCACCCCGGCGTCGTGCAGGGTCCAGAAGACCTGGTCGGCGGAGGCGGTGGGGTAGACCGGCACCGGCTGGGCCCCGACCGTCCAGAGCGCGAAGTCGAAGAGGGTCCACTCGTAGCGTGTACGTGACATGATCGCGACACGGTCGCCGAACCGCACGCCGTGTGCCAGCAGCCCCTTGGCGACGGCCAGCACCTCGTCACGGAACCGGCCCGCCGTCACGTCGTGCCAGTGCCCGTCCTCGCCCTTGCGTCCGAGCGCGACACGGTGCGGGTCCTGCTCGGCGTGGTCGAAGACGGCGTCCGCCAGTCCGCCGACCTGAGGCGCCGTCACCAGGGGTGGAACAGTGAACTCGCGCAATGACTACTCCTTGTGGCGCTCCGCACAGCGCCGTGACGGTACCCCACGGTGTCCGGCCGCGGGAGAGGGTCGCAAAATCCGGATTCATATGTGTACGCACAGGTCAGCAGGTGAAACACGATCGCACGGACAAGGCCCGCGCGTGCTTCCGACGCCAGGGTGAGTACGGTGCGCGGGAATCTCCACGGAATCTGTACGCGTGCTGCGCATCCGCACTCCCCGGGCCCGTCCGGCCCGTCCGGCCCGTCCGCGCCCGGCGGCGTCATCGCCGGGCGGCCGGCGGCCGGTGCAGCCGGTCGAGCAAGCAGGTCACGGGGTTGGCAAGTGGGACGGAGGCGGTTCTTGATGGCGCAC